>JAHIWJ010000201.1 GCA_018816205.1 Nanobdellota archaeon | reverse complement strand
TGACATTATTCTTCTTGATACCCCTGAAGAAGCTACTCCTATTTACAAGAAATTCTTTTGGGATGCAATGAAACTTGATGGTTACCCGTCCGGCGTTGACTTTCTCATGTTTGACTTCGGTGTTAATTCTGGGCCAGCCAATGCAAAAAAGATATTACAGAGGTCATTAAATAGGCAAGGGGCAAACCTGGAAGTAGATGGCGTTGTAGGTCCTAAAACTATGGCAATGATGAGCAAGATTAATACCGAATTTATCGTTTCAGCAATGCTCAAAGAACGTGATATTTTTTACAGGAAGATAGTGGCAAACGATCATAGTCATGAAGCTAATCTACAAGGTTGGCTTAACCGGGTGGCAAAGTTGACTGTTGATGTGCGGAGTTTTGTTTAATGAACATAATAAAAGATATATTTTCTGTAATCGGAATAATTATTTATGTACTGACTATCATTTTATGGTTCGTGATAGCCTTTCCCTTTAGCCTATATCCCAGACTAAAGCATGGGGATTGGCCGGAATGGTATATTCACCCTAAAATAATGTATTAAGGAGGAAGTAAAATGGCTACATTGTTAAAGAGTAAGACGTTTTGGGCTGCAATAGCAGGGATCATTACTGCTGTTGGGGCATACCTGACAGGGGAGATGGAATTGGCAACTGCTATCCAGACGGGCATCGGTTGTCTATTGGCTATTTTCATTCGTGACGGTATAGCCACGGCAAAGTAATGGTTACAGTTATACTAACAGTAGTATCAGGGTTAATAGGTATCATAGCCTTGGTACTCAAAGCCTATTACGACGGGAAAAAGGAACGTGACGAGAAGGCGCGTGAAGAAGAAATACAGCAGGGTAGGCGTGATCTTGTTGATGGCAATGTTGATGCTGTGTCTGAGCGGATTGACCGCTTGCTCCGCGACAAGAGTGATAGTCCTGCCTGAAGCCCGGACAGTAAAACTTAACCAGGGTGATCCTGCCCCTTTCACGGGATGGCTCCTGACAGATGGGGCAATGGCGGAACTTCTGGAGAAGGCGGAAGATTGTAATAAATGAATTAAAGTCTCCCTTTCCTCCTTGGGCGGCAGGTTTACTTACTTGCCGCCCCCTCCTCTTTTCTACGATCATAATCTGATAATGCCGTCATCTAATAGAAAAACTCTTGTTCGATTTACATTTTGGGCACCTCAAATCCTTTTCCTGCTGCCCGGATGTATAGGCATATCCACAACTGTTACAAGTTACCGACCGCCTGTTTTCGTGATATTCCCGTTGCCGTTGTTTCTCCTGCATAATTTTATCCTTCTTTATAAATCCTCAAATAAAAAAGATAATCATCTAATCAAGCGGAGCGGAAGCAGCTATGTGGTATCTCTCAAGCCCGTGGCCGCCCGCTTATCCGCACGTTATCTTCCAAGATGATCTTTGATTGCTTTTAATCCTTTGGTTAAAGCATTATCTCCACCCGGGTTATCTCTTGACACAAAATCAAAGCATCCGTCTGTTGGATACCTCCATCTATCAACCTTACAAATGTCGTGTTCACTATCGCAGTTTGCACAACCCGGGCAAATACAGTCATCCATATATATCCTGCTCATTTTATCCCCCCAAAATAAAAAGATAACAACACACTCCAGCGGACGCCCAGGAGCGCCGCTGATCTCTATGTTATCTTTGTGGGCTAAAATCACCGATAGTCCATAATTTCATAAAATCATTCGCACAGATGTTGCAAAATTCTTGCAACGTAGGACTCCCTGACGGATCAGTCTTCAATGGAAAATACCTTTCAATGTTGTCATAAATCACCATTGCGATATTGGCCTGGTATGCCATCCAAAAACCATCATCTTTCCGCAACCGCCACGTAAGCCATCGTACTGCTAATTTCGTAATCATTTGATCCTCCAATCAACAAGCTAACAATTCACTACAGCGGACGCCCAGGAGCGCCGCTGACCTTTACGTTATCCCTTAAAATACTGCAATAATTCTGCTGGCAATTCTCCGCTCTCCATTGTCCCGTCTTTGTCCACATAATACCAACCTGACTCTTTTAATTCCTTTTCTACTGCAATCCCAAATCGTCTATCCTTATCTCTCCATTCAAATATAATACATCCCTCATCGTTACGGGAAACATATGGTTTCATGTCATCCCCCAAAAACCAAGATAACAAATCCTTAGAGCGGAGCGCGAGTATATTCCGTGGCTTACCGTAAGCCCCTGGCGCGCCCGTTCAATTCATCATTATACATTACAGGAACAATCGTACCCCTGTATTGTTAAATTCATACTCATCAGCCAACAGTTTTACATTGTCAAGTTCTCTGTCTGGCTTAAAACCGTAATCTTTGCCGTCGAGATACTCTCTTACTTTCTTATATGCCTCGTCTGTGCCCTCAGCAGCAACGTAAGAACTTTTGTAACTTACGCCCGCCGTGTATACGCCCATCCCCCGTAAAGTAACCAAAAATAATTTCATACGACCTCCTTAAAATCTTGTATAACCAGTCAATCAACCCGACGCCGTGATCGGGCTGTGGTTTCCCGCTCACTCTCGGCGGCGCGGGTTATATCTGCGTTGGCCTATAGAATAAGATGATTGAGACCACCCACATATTAAACACTTGTAATCTGTCCGCGAAACAGAAGAATCGTTTGTTTCAATGCTTTCTTGATGAACATTGGTACTGCCACAAGAGGGGCACATGAAAACATCTAATGAGTTCGACATTTTCCCTCCAAATAAATTTCAAAAAAAGGAGACATGACAAAAAAGCCCAACAATCTTAGCCAGCCGATCCGTGATAGCGCGGTGCAAATAGCCCGGTCAGTGGCCGGGCGGCTGATTACGGCGTT
>JAHIWJ010000200.1 GCA_018816205.1 Nanobdellota archaeon | reverse complement strand
TCTGCCAATACTCCGTCCCCTCCAGCGTTATAATTCAAACACTCTGCCCATCTGTTGGGAATGCATACAGCCAAAGAAATTTCTTTAGAACTAGAAATTTCTGTTTGCGTTTCAATACAAATTCCAGTACGATAAGGCCCGCACGGCTCAACGGCAATTTCCCCATTAATGCACGATTTCCTGAAGTGCTCCCCTCCGGGAGCCGATTTAGACCTTATCATCGAACCAATGAAGGGAATATTAACATAATTAGAAATAGAACCCAAAAGAGGAACATCAGCAGAAACTCCAAAATCTGTAGTGTAGACGCACCATGTCTCTCCATTTTCTCTTCTTGTTCCATCCTCCTCATAACACCCTAAATCCCTGCACACAACTCCAGAGTCAGGGTCATCATTCAACTCCTGCCCTTCAACCTCCTCTCCGCAAACATTTCCCAGAAGGCGATTACAATTTCCGCACGTAGCTTGATTCTGCAGATAATTCCCTGGCGAACCCATTAAACAGCTGTCATTCAATTCAAGCAGCATTCCCCCATTCCAGCTCGCATCTTTATTCAAATAAAAAAGATTCTCCTGATTTCCGCAGCTGTCAAACCAATAAACTCCGTCCAGTCCTGGAACACATGCAGTATTATTCTGCCTCTCGCAGACTGTATTCAAATCAGGGTTCGAACACAACATTCCTTCGTGAAACTCAACACCCAAATCTGAACTTTGTATACACTCGCCCAAAGAAGTAAACTTACATTCATATTTTTCTTCTTCTGAGGCCGACGGCCAAGTGCATGCCCCCATCTGATTCTGCTTAGCAAACATCGAACAAAAATCTGGATTGTAGTAGTCCGTATTAAAATTCATATCTATCTCTAATTCTCTGGAAATAATTTCACACCGCTCTTTAGTCACAAACTGCGCTTCATTACCTAAGATACAACAATGTTGTTCACATTCTGCAACTTGATTAATGCTCCCCTCAACAAACCTTCCGCCCTTGTCCTCGCACTGTTTTTTAGTTGCTCCAGCTGAACAAAGGCCTTCGTCATCATCAATACAAACTCCAACCTCGCATCCATCAACCTTTTCTCTTTCTCCATCCAAGCAGGGCTCTTTGCAAACCACACCGCAAACATCTTTGTTAAACTCCTGGCATACACTTCCATCAATTGTCTCAACACATGTCTGCACAGAATCATCACTGCCAATGCCCAGAGATTCTAAAAGGTCTTCCCCAGAAACAACTTTCGTGAACTGAGCAGTCGCAAAAATAGCCCCAAAGAGCAGCGCTACTTGCATAAAAACCGTAATTTTTCTGTTAATCATCCAGGCATTCCCTCCGGCAGAGCACAACTCCTCACAGCAACCATCATCGTTTCCTTGAACTTGTTATCTGTGATGATATAAATCTTGGACTGGTCAGTTAAAACTTTTCTGATAACTTTATACCTCGGATAAGCAAGACTGTACCCCACTGTTTCAAAATAGCAAAAACTCGCTTCTTGCGTGGCAATTTCCTGCGCCACAATCCCAAGGTTGTACAACGGGCTTCTAATCTCCGCCTTAAAGTTTTGTAAATCCCTCTTCAACCCTTTCTCATCAATACTTGCAAGAAAGTCAAAACTCACAATCGCTCTCTCAAAATCCAATTCCACGTTCAAATTATTAACTTCAGGACTTCCCACAAAAGTCCCTCCCCTGTTTTCAATCTCGTGCGCAAGTTCTCTAATGCACGAATCCATTCCCGGAGAGATATAATCTGCAATTTCTTTTTCCATTTCATTAATCAAAACAGGGTGCTGAGTAATGCACGGTTCAAAATAACTGCTGGTTTTGCAGATATAAGCGACACTGCTCTTATTATAAATTCTAAAGTCTGTCGGCTCAATAAACCCTCCCTGCGGAAGCATGATTTTTGTTGCTTTATCCACCTCACTTGCAATGCACCTGGAGAGATAGGAATCAATTGAAAACGGCGGCGCTCTGCCCGGAAGAATATCGGGCAAACCAACATCAGACTGAAGAAGAACAAACAATATAACTGCTGCTGTCAAAACCACCGCCAAAATAACCCATGCCGCAGTCTGCCCTCTTCTCAAACCAGAGCCCAAAGTGTAACCCCCCTCTTTTTGATTCGTTCAAGCTTTTTTTCAATCAACAACTCTTTCAAATAACTATCCGCAGTATTCCAAGAAACCTTCAAATAGCGAGCAACATCCGAGCTCGTCACTATTTTTTCTTTCTTTATTAGTTGCAATATCTTTTCTCTATGAGGACTCATAGGTGGTTAAATATGGGGTTAGCTATGAATCTAAATATGTAATCATATATAAAACTAACTGCATTCTAGAAATAAATATAAACTCCATTCATACTTAAAAAGTATGGAAAAAATGGGCCAAGGATTAGTACAGATATTCTGGGGTGACGGCAAGGGGAAGACAACTTCAGCTTTAGGCGCAGCTCTTAGAGCATGTGGTTCAGGTTTTGATGTGCATCTGGTTCAATTCATGAAAAATGGTGCTTCTTCTTTAGAAGAGCAAATTCCAGGCGAAATAAAATCCTTAAAAAAATTTGTAAATTTCTCCTGTAAAAGATTTGGCACAGGCGGCTGGATGATAAATGAAAAAAACAAGTCAGACCATATAAAAAAAGCTGAAGAAGCTTTTGAACATCTAAAAAATTCCCTAAATGAAGATTACGACTTAGTTGTCGCAGACGAGATTCTCTATGCCATTCAACTTGGCCTCTTATCAGAAGAAAAAATAATTTCTCTAATCAAAAACAAACCAAAAAACAAAGAATTAATCCTCACCGGCTCACATAAACCATTTCCAAAAATCTTTGAACTGGCAGATCTTGTGACAGAAGTTAAAAAAATAAAGCACCCCCACGACAAAGGCATTTTAGCGAGGAAGGGAATAGAATATTAGGCTAAACAGCAAAACTCTTCTCCTTGACTTCCTTCCTGCCATCAACGTCAATAATCCTCTTAATGACGCCTTTCCTAACAGCATTCTCTCTCATCTCTTCAGGTGTCTTATAATTTTTTGGAAGTTCAATTTCCTTAACCTCAATTGCATGCGTAATCTTAATCTCTTGGAAATCTGGATAATCAAAGAATAAATCCTCAATCATCTTTTTGTCAGAAGTTTTCAATGAACAGAAATCCGCCTTCGGCCCTTCGTCGCCTCCTCCCTTAGTCTTAGTCCCAGGCTTACCGCTCTTTGGTGGTTTTGCTTTGATTTTTAAATCGTAGTCTCCCACAGAAAATGAAAGCGCGTAAAACGCTCGCGGATGTTTATCCATCAATCCTAAAATTTTGTCTGGCGTAGTTAAACAATTAATCACAAGCTGTTTGATGCCCATATATTTTTTGACATCTTCGACGCCAAACTCACAATCCCTCTCAAGGTCAGAAGTAGAAACAATAATGCCTTTCACTGCAATTTCTCCAGAAGCATTCTCTAAAATCCTCCTAACAAAAAAATTAGCAAACTCGCTGCTCGTTTTAACAGCCCATTTACTTGTTTGTTTCTTTCCCTCCAAGACATAGCGATCACCAAAGACCCCTCTGCTGAATTTCACAAATTCATTGTGGGCTTCTTCGCTAGATTCTCCAGAAAAAATTTGAGCAATAACTGATTTCATCAGCTGAATTCGTTCGGCAACTTTATAAATTTTTCAGTTTTGGGGCGTTGTCCCAAGTTCCAAAAATAAAACAAAAACCAAAAAATAGTTATTCTGAAGAAGATTAGATTGGATATGCATCAACAAATTATCCAATCTAACTTCAATAATCAATTAGAAG
>JAHIWJ010000199.1 GCA_018816205.1 Nanobdellota archaeon | reverse complement strand
GGCCCCGGAAACCTCTCTCCCAAAAAATAAATAAACGTCGCAATAGAAGCTACATAAGCCGCCGTTCCAATTGCATCCCACCACGCATATTTCATTATTTTTTTCATGTTTTATTAAAGGGGCAAGTAAATAAAAACTTTCCCAAAAGGTTTAAATACGCGTCCATTTCAGCATTTTCATGAACGCTCCGAGAAAAGTAGCAAACGCTGTAAGAAAAATGGACAAAAACCCAATGAATTGGGCTCGCAGAGGAATCCGGTTACTTAAAGATACTCCTATTGAAATCGCCCTAATGGGTGTGTTAGGGGCAGCAATTGCAACAGGCACCTCATGGCATCACGAATCAAACCGAGAAAAAAGAATCCCTCTGGGCTTTTCAGAGATCAGACAAATTGAAAAAAAGTATGAGACTGAAGACAAACCAGTGCCTCCATTCACGCATTATTTAATGTCAACAAACGATGCAACTATGAAGGTTTTTGAATGCTGGAATATTGCAAACAAGCGCGCAATTATCGACTCGCCATACGAATATTTCGCACAAGAGTTAGAGAATGTAACCGGTCCAAACCAGCACATTTATGGTTACAACTTAGAAGAGTTCCTTACAATACTCCCAGAAAGGGCTCAAGCAGCACTTGGTGAATTCAAAAATTTTACCTCAGCAGCCATCCAGATAGACCAAGCAAATAGCAATCTAGACCGTGCCTGGAGCGAATCTCACGTCAATCATTATCGAACAGAAACTTACACTGAAACTGAAACTTACACCGGCGGAGATGGCAAAATGCACACAA
Source organism: Nanobdellota archaeon (assembly GCA_018816205.1). Lineage (GTDB taxonomy): Archaea > Nanobdellota > Nanobdellia > Pacearchaeales > GW2011-AR1 > UBA73. The sequence goes on along the minus strand of JAHIWJ010000199.1, from coordinate 1,412 downwards.
GAATTGTAACAAAAACGCGCCAAGTTTATGACCACACAACCCACTCATATACTTACCGAAAAGAAAATGGTGAGGTTGCTTCTGCGCAATTAGACTCAACAATTGCTTCACACCCGGATTTAGTATTCACAGAAGCCATGCCCTTTGTTGCGGAAACCGGCGCAGAAAATGAATATGCCATGGACACAAGCAGAAAAAAATCTGATGAAAGAATGGACCAAGCAGAATTATTACAAACAGCCAATACATGGAACACTGGTTCAACCCTCAATGTTAACCTACCAACAGTCTGCTCTACATGGAGTTCTCTTCACCAAGATGCAGACTCTTGGAGAAATGCAAAAAGTAAAGCGCATAGCACTACATACATAACTTATTCTAGTTACGACTCTGGCCCCAGAGAATTTCAGACAGCAAAAACGGCCTTAGGTAATGGTCGGGAATTTGTTAATGCAACAACTGAAATTGCAAACGGCCCAACATATGTAATCGAGACCTCTCCCAGCTTGCTATATGAGGTAAAAAATTTTATCGCGGTCGAACTAGACAACAAACCAGGCAACGGTAAAAAAGCCGGAAGAAAAGTTCTAGATACTGCCATAGAAATGTATAAAACAAACTTCAAAGGAGGATTTGAAGTAGACAGATTTAGAGGGTATATGCCTGCAATTTTTGGGGTTTTAGGACTTCTAGCAGGCGGCGCAGCAGGAGCTGGTCTCAATCATCTTGGAGACAAGTATAAATGGTATGAAACCAGAAGAATTAGCAGTTTCCTAACCAGATGAAGAAACCAAGAACTTGACCTAAATGAAATGCCCATCTGCTACAAACCAGAAGAGCTCATACAACCGGTTTTAACAAAACCCGGAAAAAGTTAGGGTAACAAAGATTTCGTAGACAGATTTAGAAAATCATTATAACTGCCACGAACTTTCTCTCTGCTTCTTCTAACTCATTTAAAAAAAGCTCAGAAAGATCCCAAGCCCAATTGAGACAAATTCTAAAATGGTTCCAACAATCCTAAAATTACTCTCACTAAAACCTAAATGCTCTACCACAAGTCCTTGCATCCAATACACTCCTGCGATGTAAACCAACGCAAATATTATCAGCCCAATTAAAAACCCCCAAGGAGCCAACTTCTGCTCCGTGCCCTCATTTCGTGCAACAATTCCTTTAATCCCCCGATGAAACAAAGCAACCAAAACATAAAGGCCAAAACCAAAAACAGCAAAAGGAAAAAACAAAAAGAAAGTGACAGTTATCCAGAATGTTAAAAAAGTATAACAAGCGGTAAAAAACAAGAATAAATAGAATCTATAAGCCGTGAAAAATAATTCCTGTTTCATGCTTCATCCCAGTTAACCTTCACACCAAGCTCTTTAGCGATCGTCTCAGCTTCCTCTTTAGTT
>JAHIWJ010000198.1 GCA_018816205.1 Nanobdellota archaeon | reverse complement strand
ATATGTATTGCCGGTCTTGTTTTCCGCGATAGTAAGGATTTCAGTGCATCTTTTAAGGGTGACGGGTTCATCAGCATCGACAGTGAGATTATTTTTTTTTGTGCCATCCCACCAATAGACAACATATCCGGTCTCTGTATCTCTCGGTCCTTTTGCAGATTCATCCAGACCCGGAAGGCTATCCATTTGTCGATGATGCTTGCTCCATCCGGTTACGCTGATAAATCGTTCCATGATTTTTCCCCTCCTTTTAGGAGCTGTAGCAGCCCCCAGTCTCCTGGGAGCTGGAGTTGAGCTAATCATCATGGAGGGAGCCAGAAAATCCGACCCCCTCAATATCCCAGTGGGGATTGCCCCACGGGTCGGCCATAATAGTTACCTTTCCGCCGACGAGGGCCGCAATCTCGTCGGCTCTACGGTCGAGGCCGCCATAAATAGAGACGCCCCTATATGTCCAATGCCTCTCCATCGGCACCGGGTCTGCATCAATACGGACGCAGATCCACTTAATTTCAAACCCCTCCGGCAAGGTAGTTACACCCTCGGGAAGCCGGCCTCCGACGAGTTGGCCGACGTACAGAGTATCTTTGTCGGTCAGGGTAACCGTTGCCCGATTGTGGGCCACGGGAATGCCGAGCATGTCGGCAAAAACAGCCGCTGTATCGGCATGACCTACTACCGATACAGGGTTGTTCAATTTGTGGGCGATGGCCGGTAAATCCACCACCCGCGTTCTAATTGTCGCGCCGTCCGGGATCATGGATAGCGCGAATGCGTTAGATATATAGGTTGTCATAATTCTCCTCCTGTTTTATTGGTTAAAGGCCAGGGATTTATACCCCGGCCTCCTCCAGAATGTCGCCCACAAATCTCTCGTCGCCGAGAGATTCGGCCCATTTTAGAGCCTTTTCCAGGAGCGCCGCTTTTGTGGGCGCCGTGAAAACGTTGCCCCCAATCCCTCCGCCCAGTCCCCACATTTCGGGCTTGGGCGGTCCTCCGCCAGCAGGCCGCTCATCGGCCTCCCAGTGTCGAAGGGACATGACTCCCCGATGCGTTTTAAATGTTCCTGGGATTCTCATTTTTCCCCTCCTGTTTAATGGTTAACTCCACCACGTTTTGCTGCCTGAGAAATTAGGCAGGCAGCCTGTTGGGCAACTGTACGTTTCCCCTCCGCAGATAATTTGTAAAATTCTCCCAGCGCATCGGCATACTCTGCCAAATTGTGCCGATGCTCAATCACAACGACCGCGTCACAAATGCCCGCAGCCGCCATTGTGGGGCCACCCCAACGTAGCAGGTTGTCCGTTTGCATGGTCGTCAGGTTCGCCCCGGCCAATATTTTATTGGCCCAGGCTATCTGTTTTTCCGATCCTTTTAGTTTCATTTTTCCCCTCCTTTTAGTGGTTAATTATTTTATCCTTTAACTATATTATAATGATTAAAATATAGAAAGTCAAGAAAAAAATGATAATTTATTAAAAAAGTTTAATTTTTATATCTAATAATATCAAGAGGTTACAAAAAATCATAAAAAAAATAAAAAAATATTTTGACCGAAAATAGGAAAATTGATAACTTCTTGATTTCATTAGATAAAAAAGAAAATCACTTAGTCTTAAAATAAATTTTTAATGGTATCTGTGAAGCCTTGATTTTACTGGGTTGACAAGCATGCGTTCTTCTAAAGCCACTGTTTATAAAGGTTTATAAGAATCAACAAACTTAATTTTTGATGCGTTATACTAATTGTAAAGGTTAAAATATAGAAAGTCAAGAAAAAAATTAATATTCCGTAAACCCTTATAGATAGTGGGTTTGCTTAAAACTGCTATTTTTAAAAATAAAAATATGTATCTTCTATAAACCCTTATAGATAGTGGGTTTATAAGAATTAATAGTCATAAACCCTTTGTTGATAAGTGTTTATAAGAACGCCAAAAAGGAAAAAATACACCCCTTAAAACTAAAATTAATTGTTTTTGCATAATATGGTAATTTTAATAGGATAGTAACGAATACAGTTAGAATTGTTATTTTTATCAGGTTTGCAGACTGAACAATCCCCAATTCTGTCAACATCAACCAATCTTTTTGGTGGTCGAATAAATTGATGAAGACAACAAATCTTATTTTTTTGTTTCAATCTCTTAACAAAAATGCATTTCGATTGAATTCTCCCTTCTTGGGATGCACCATCCAAAATGCCTGTTTGGGTTCTGACCGTCTTCCCTGCTTGTGATCCAGAGCATCAGTTCCAGAAGCTGAAGGTCCGATCCAATAATGGGGATGATTTAAGTCAACATGAAAGTGGCCAAGAATAATCTTGTGAAATTTTTTGGTAT
>JAHIWJ010000197.1 GCA_018816205.1 Nanobdellota archaeon | reverse complement strand
CAGAAGTCCGAAGAAGCGGACAAATGCCTTCTCGGAGATACTTCTTTAGAGATGGATAGAGCTCATTCTGTGGACACTAATTTTGATGATTTTGTGAAGGAGTTAATTGATGAAATAGAAAAGGCAGAAGAAGATTTTGCAAATTTAGATTGGATTACTAAAGGGCAGGCAATAGAAATTATAAGAAGAAAGTTCGGGGAGAAATTAAGCGAGGAGGCAGGGGCATGAATAAAATAAATGACGCTATTGATAAAACGAAGAAGGGATGTGATAAAGTAACAGAATGGGATGGAATGAAATATCACTGTGGGACTATTGAAGATTTAAAACATAGTGACCATATCATTTATTGTAATAATTGCAAAGAAAAACTCAAAGCTCTTGAATTTGCTAAAAAAACAAAGTTAAAAAATCAAAGTGAACGGATTTCTATAAGTCCAAAAGCATTTGAATTTCTTAAAATAAACAGCGAGGAGGCTGGGGCATGAGTTTAAGTGACAAAGAAATACCTGCAAGTCTAAATGACAGCAGTGAAGGGAAATATAGAAGAAGCGATGTTGCTGAAGCTGTGCGAGAAAAACAAAAACGTGAATGGGAATTACAAAAGAGACTTTTAGTAGGGGATATAAACATTACAGAATTAGTTGATAACAGTGAAAGAGATTGGAAAGAAATCTTCGGGGAGAAATTAAGCGAGGAGGCAGGGGCATGAATGAACAAATGATTGAGAGAAATGAAGATGCTATTGATAAATTAGAAAGAGACGATAGCTTAGATTTTTGGCATAGACAAAGATTAATTTTATATCATCAAAGAAGAATATTTAGATGGATAAAACGCAGCGGGGAGGAATTCCCATGAACAGATACCAACTAAGAAGATATTTGGAAACTGCGGCAGTTGAAAAGACAAAAATTGAAAACGAAACACTATCATCTGCATTGGTTAGTTTGTTTGATATGGTTGAATCTTTGGAAACAAGAGTTGGGGATTTAGAATTAGAGGTGAAAAAACATGAAAAATAATTTAAGAGTTTCTAATATGGTGATTACGAGTGTGAGCGGGAAAACCCATGATTTAAATCGTGGGAAGCGAACCGAAAGGTTTAAATAACATAGTATCTTAAATACGATATGAAGAATGAACCAATTTTTGTTAAAGTGAGAATGAGTAAAGCAAATAAGCAAAAGACTGTAACTATCCCAAAGTCAGCTAAGCACATTAAAGAAGGAGACTACGTAAAAATAGAAAAAACAAAATGAAAAAATCATATAAATTTAGAATCTACCCAATTAGAAAACAAGAAAAAAGATTAGAAACCGCATTAGACCAGTCATGTTTTTTATATAATCAACTTTTAGACATTCACCATCAAATATACTTGGGGGAAGGAAAAACACTTTCTAATTTTGATATGTGCAATTTAGTAAAAGATTTTGAAACAAAACAACTTCATTCTCAAGTAAAACAGAATATTCCAAAAAGAATTTCAGATGCTTTCAATCATTTTTTTAGGAGAATAAAGAATGGAGAAACTCCTGGCTTTCCAAAGTTTAAGAAAAGAGTTTTTTATAGCTCAATAACTTTTCCACAATACAAACAAGAAATAATTGGTGATAGGCTTCATGTTTCAAAAATTGGAATGATAAGAATTGTTAAGCATAGAGAAATTGAGGGGTATATAAAGACATTAACAATCAAAAAAGAAGGAAGTGAATGGTATGCATCTTTCTCATGTGAAAACGTTCCAATCGAACAACCACTCGTAGAATTTGAATCAGATGTTGAAGGATTAGATGTTGGAATTAAAAAGTTTTTAGTCTGTTCAGATAAAAGAGAATTTGATAATCCAAAGTTTTTAAGTAGAAGTGAAAAGAAATTAAAAAGACTGAGCAGAAGGCATAGCAAGAAAAAGAAAGGAAGCAACAACAGAAAAAAAGCGAGAATAAGATTAAACATACAGCATACAAAAATAAAAAGACAAAGAGAGGATTTTCATAAAAAGTTGGCGAGGAGATTGGCAAGTGAGATAAAATATATTGGGGTTGAAGATTTAAGTATTCAAGGAATGGTTAGAAATCATCGCTTGGCAAAAAGTATTAATGATGTTGGGTGGGGAAGTTTCTTTTCATATCTAAAATACTACAAAACAATTTTTGGCGGGAAGATAATCGAGATTGGAAGATTTGAGCCAACTTCTCAAACTTGTTCAACTTGCGGGCATAAACAAGTTATGCCCTTAGCCAAAAGAATCTTTGAGTGTGAAGATTGTGGATTAATAATTGACAGAGATTTAAACGCTTCAATTAATATTAAAAAATTAGTTATTAAAAAAATAAACAATACCGAAGGACATTCGGGATTTCAAGCCTGTGGAGATACAGTAAGAGCTTGTTTTGAATTTGAGAAAATACAAGATAATGCAAGTGTCTATGAAGCAGGAAACTATCGGGAGATTTCCCGTAGAAGCCCATGACTTCAGTAGTGGGAGTATGTCACGGAAGACATGAAAAAGTATTGTAGGCGGGTTTTAAAATGAAAAAGAAATTAAGAACATTAGGTGAAGGGCAATACAGCAGGGCACAATCAAACAAAAATCGAGGGTATGCTCAGTTAGAAAGAAATGGCAGTTATTTCGAGACAGAAGTATTTT
>JAHIWJ010000196.1 GCA_018816205.1 Nanobdellota archaeon | reverse complement strand
GGAATCAAGAAAAATAATTATCCATTTTACTTGAAAGAGATGGAATTCAGATTTAATCACAGAAACGAAAGTGTTTTTAACTTGTTATTCGATATTTGTGTAAGGAGGCGAGTTTAGTGCGGAATAACACTAATCACCTAAATTTATATAGTTCTTTGGCCTGTATTTGTTATGGTAAAAATTGGTAAGGTTAAGGAATTAAAGAGCAAGATTAAGGTGATTAAGGAATTGGGGGTTTCATCTGAAGGAGACAAGGAGATTGAACAGCTGACTAGGAATGAAATTCCTGTCGCTGGCGGGAATCAGTTTTCCGGGGGAGGGGTTTTTGTGCCGGAAGAAGACTCTGATTCTCCAAGAGCTGTGCTTAGGCCTGCTGGCGTGGCAGCTCCACCTGCTCGGGCGGTTGTTCAGGAGAGGGAGCCAGTCAATTTGTATGATGTCGGTAAATCTATGGGGGGGCAGGTAAATGAAAGGAAGTATGCTCCTGTTGAATCAATCGGAGAAACCGGGGTAAGGTCTATTTCTATCGGGAGGGATTTTGCTATGGGGGCTTCACCTTCGCCTTATCCTGATGCAAACAGGATTGAATCTGGTTTGAGGGAAGAAGACTCGAAGAAGAAATATACTACAGAGATGGAATCTGGAGGGAAAGGCAAGTCGAAGAGATATGCTTGGGATGTGTAAATCGCAGGCTTTAAATAAACGTTTTTCTTATTTTATCGATGGGAAAAGAGGGATATTCAGAGAATTTCTATGCAGGGGCGGATTACGGACTTAATCCGAATTATACGGGCGATTTTAGTACAGGGCTGTTTCCGAATTCGAGGTATGGTGTTGGAAATTTTGCTATTCCATCTGATCCTAGGACAGCTAATCAAATCAAGTCGGTTTCTGATAAGCTGAACACTGGTGCAAAGAACATTGAGGTTTCGGGCGTGACTGCAGCGACGTGGGAAACTGTTCCAGAGCCGCATTTAGTTGAAATTAATCGGTTGAAGAAGTTGGTTGGGATTGATTTGACGTTCCATGGGCCGTTGGTTGAGCCGAGTGGAGTTTCTCGACAGGGATGGGATGAATCTCACCGCCAACAATCTGAAAGGCAGATGTGGCAGGCAGTACAAAGGGCTCACAAGATGGACCCTAATGGAAATCTTGTTGTGACGTTTCATTCGAGCAACGGACTGCCGGATCCAGAGACGAAGGTGATGGAAGAAGTCGTTAATCCGAATACTGGCAAGAAGGAAATGAAAGAAGTCGTTAAGGAATTCTGGGTCGTAACTAATGACGGAAGGTTTGAATCTCTAAAGCTAACTCCGAATTACCTGAGAGAAGGAGACGGGCAGTTGGGCAATATTCAAGAGCAAAATGATACCATTCAGGCGTCTATTGAAAAGCAGAATAAAGACACTTGGTTTAACCAACTGCAGGGCTGCAGCTTTCATGCTTACCAGGGAGCGGACATTGTTGAGAGGGTTTTCAGAGGAGAAAAAGTTGATAAAGAAATTCGCGAGAAGACAGACCCCGCGCAATGGGCAGAGATTTATCGACAGTATCTGAAGACTGGGAGCGTTGAAGCCGTGCTTAATGGTGTTGGAGGGCCCTTCAAGGCAATCGTTGAAAAGCCTTTACAAGAATTGGCCCATGGAGATATTTATTTGAGGGACGCATATCAGGCGTTTCAAAGGCTGTTTAATCAGGCATACATTGCTGCACAGAACAGCGACCGCCACGATGACCTGAAAAAATTGCAGAACTTTAAGAAGGAAATCAAAGACATTATTCCGAAGATTGAAGAACCAGATAATCTGACTAAACTGTCTGGCACTCTGGTTAAAGGGATTAACATTTTGAGGTCGATTGAAGCGCCAGAGAATGTAAAGCCGTTAAGAGAATGGGCGCTGGATAAGTCTTCCGATACGTTTGCTAATGTTGCATTTAATTCATATTCTGAATTCAAAGATTCTGCGCCAATTGTGAGCATTGAGAATCCTCCGGCTGGGAGCGGTTTGTCAAGAGCCCAGGATTTGAGGGAGATTGTTACGAAAGCGCGCGAAAAGCTGCAGGATCGATTGGTTAAAGACAAGAAGCTGTCTGAAGGCGAGGCCAGGAGGCAGGCAGAGAAGCTGATCGGGGTTACGTGGGATGTGGGGCACATAAATATGCTGCGGAAGTTTGGATACGGCGATAAGGAGTTGACCAAGGAAGCTGAAACAGTGAGCGAGTTCGTGAACAAGATACATCTGTCGGATAATTTTGGCATGGAGCATACAGAGCTGCCGATGGGAATGGGGAACGTTAACACAAAGGCGCAATATGAGGCTATTGGGAAGTACAATAAGCAGATGGACAAAATAAAGCAGGTTATTGAGACGGGAAATTGGTTCGGGCCGCAAGCTTTTGGGACTCAGACACCCTTTGCTCAGACTTTGAAGTCTTTCGGGAGCCCGATCTATGCTATGAAGATGTCCCCTTATTGGAATCAGAGTTATGGGGCATCTGGGGGTTATTTTTCAGGTTATGGACAGACACTGCCAGAACAGCATTTTTCAATGTATGGGGCTGGGTTCAGTAATATGCCTATGGAGCTGGGCGGGCAGATGTCAGGAAGGTCGAGAGTTGGGGGGACTCCGATGGAGTAGCTGGGGAAACTTTAAAAACGAGAAGTACTTGGTTTACGTAGTAAAAAAAGAAGATGGTTAGAAAAAAGAGTTCGAAAAAGAAGGTTGCTGTGAAGGCAGCTAAGCGTAAGGTTGAGATTAAGGAACCTGCTGTAGTTAAGCCTGAAGTTCCAGAGAATGTTGTGCGGAAGTTAGTTACGGAGAAGGATATTGCGATGGATTTTGCAGAGAAGGTTCACAAACGTTTTGATAGGGTTGTTAAGGCGTCGATATTGTTTGGTTCGCAGGTGAAAGAGCAAGCTGTTCAGGGTTCAGATATAGACCTTATTTTGATTGTGGATGATGCTGCGATTGAATGGGACCTTGAGTTGGTTGCGTGGTATCGTGAAGAACTTGCGAAGCTGATTTCTAGGCAGAATTATGCTGCAGAGCTTCATATTAATACAGTAAAGCTTACGACGTGGTGGGAAGACATGTTAAACGGTGATCCGGTCGTTGTTAATATCTTGAGGTATGGTGAAGCCTTGATTGACGATGGTTTTTTCAATCCGTTGAAGGCCTTGCTATTGAAGGGGAAGGTACGCTCTACTCCCGAGGCGGTTAATGTTGCCTTGCAAAGGGCTCCGGTGCACCTGATGAGGAGCCGGCTTTCTGAAATGGGGGCAATAGAGGGAGTTTATTGGGCAATGGTTGATTCTGCTCAGGCGGCTCTGATGACTGCCGGAAGAATGCCTCCGTCTCCAGAGCATATTCCTGAAATGCTAAAGGAAGTTTTTGTCGATGCAGGAATGCTCAAGATTAGTTACGTTAAAGCGATGGGCGACCTTTACGCGTTGCATAAGTCGATAAACCATCGTGAGGTAAGCGATATCAAGGGAACTGAGGTTGATAAATGGCAGGATCTTGCGGACAGCTTTCTTGGGGAGATGACGAGGATTATTACTGTTTTGTTGGAAGCGAGAGAACAGCATTAATTTTTGGCGTATTCGTTTATGTAAAAGCTTTTAAATTAAAGATATTTTACATTTGCATGAAAAGGGGAATATATTTTCTGCTGTTTGTGTTTATTTTAGTAGCTTTCTTGCGTTTTGTTTCTTCTACATGCAACGACGGGATTGACAACGATCAGGACGGTTTTATAGATTATCCAGCAGATGTTGACTGCGATAATGAGAGTGATTCGGAGTTTCCTGCCGGAGGTTTTGGTGACTGCGTTGAAGATTGGGATTGCGGACTTTGGGGAGACTGCATTGATGACACACGAATGAGGAGCTGCTATGACTTTAATGTTTGCGGTACTGAATTTAATAAGCCTGCGGAGCAGGTGCCTTGTGATTCCAGTGCAGGAGACGATTTTTTGACCAATAGCCGCGATGGGACGAGGTATGACCTTATGTTTGCTTGGACTTCCTTAGGTGTTTCGGTGGCGGTCTTGGTGGTTATTGTGTTAACGTTGTTTAAACTAAGGTCTTCTGAGAAGTCTAGTCCTTCTCTGGTTGATTCCAGGAAGGAGTTAATTGCTCAAGTGAAATCTCAAGGTAAGAAATAGGCATTTTTATTCCCCAAGAGCGGAGGGTTTCAGGGTGCAACTCGCCCATGCGGCCTATAGGCTTTCCGCCGATTATGATTGAAGCGGTTCTTCCCTCGATTGATAATGGGTCGTTTAATTCTTCAATTTTGTATTGAAGGCCAATCGACTTTGTGAGGTAGTCAAGAATCTGTTTTATCTTTGTGATGTTTGAAGGAGTGAGCAAGATTGCTAAGTTTTGGTTTTCCTGTACGCGGGTTTCGCACTTGTTTCTTTTTTCCGTGGTGAAGACTGTTCCGATTTCAAAGATTTCTTGAGGGTACTCGTTGTCTTTGTTTTCCGAGAGGATTCTAAGGGCCGGAGTTAGAAGGTTTGGACGAAGATATTTGTATTCGGTTTTTGAGTTTTCTAACTCCAGGGCATCCTGCAAATTGTTTAATTCGGCTTCTTGTTTTTTTATCAAGTGATATGCGGAAATTTCTGTTAGACCCAGCCCTGTTAAGATTTCTGCGATTTCAGATTTTATTTTTGCCTTTAGCGATTCCTCCCCGATAGTTGAAACGCTGGGCATTTCTGGAATTAGTTTTTCATAACCATGGGCTATTGCGATGTCCTCAATCAGGTCTACTTCGTGAAGGATGTCTGTTCTCCAGGGGGCAATTTCTACGCTTTTGTTTTTGTAGTCGTGCCCCATTCTTGACAGCAGCTTTTGGACTTCTGCTTCTTTGAGGTTTAAGCCGAGCAAACTGTTTACGTTTTCAAGAGAGATTTTTATTTTTTCTGAGGAAAGATCCGGGGTGATTAGTTTCTTATCGCTGTAATCTAGGCTCATTTGACAGATTTTTCCGCCCATCTCTGCCAGGGTTGTTACAATTATATTCAATGTTTTTTGGATTGTCTCCAGGTGGAAGCCAGAGCATTCTATGAAAACTTCTTTTGTTTCGACTGAGACTTTTCCAGTGTCGTTGCTGTTTATTATCGGAGGCATTGAGAGAATATTGTCTTTTGAGTCTACGAAGACAGGGAATATTGATTTTTCCTGCAGAAGATGTGCGTAATCCCTTCCAGTAGGATGTTTTGATAGTATCTGGTTTCCGTCCATGACGTTTGTTTCTCCAAGAGGAATGAATTTTATTTCTTTTGGATTTCTTGCTTCATATCTTATGGGGAGAGAAATTTTTTCTAGGGGATAGATGCCTATTGCAATTTTTTGCCTATTTCTACCAATCGTGATATGCAGTTTTTCCTGCAGGTCTATGAGCTCCTTGATTTTCTCGTCGGATAACTGAAGGTTTTTAACAATTGCGCAGGCAGTGAATGGCCTTACTGACTTCACGGAAGAATCTATTTTTACTTTGTATTCTTTGTCTGGTTTTTGCGTCTTGTATTTTTTTAATCCCGTTTCTTTTCCAAGGAAGGCTTTGAAGCTTCTGAGATATCCTTGCAGAGATAGTATGTCCGGGCGATTTGGGAAAATCTCTATCTCTATTTCGTCTTCGGTGATTTTTTCAAGAGGCGTGCCGAAGAGAGGTATTTTTTCGATGATTTCATCTGTGAGTTTGACTTCTTTTTCAAATTCTTTTTTGTCGAATTTTACGTTGCTCATTTCATTCTAAATCAATTTGGTAGAGCCCAAACTTTTCAATTGCCTCCTTGCTGTAAGATTCAAACGGGTTGAATTTAATTAAATTTTTTACTTTTTTGTTGACTGTTCTCCCAGTGTACTCTTTTGTTTTAGGATTAAACTCCTCAAAAACAAGAGTATCTCCTTCGTTTAAGTCAAAGTCAGCTAGTCTTAACTCACAATTCATCTTCCCATTTACCATCTTCTCAAAATATTTCGGCCAAAGTTTCTTCTTGATTTCGGTCATTTTACCTCCGGTTCTCCTTTAACATGTTGATGAATATTAATCCCTGTTTTAATGCATCGTCGATTGCTTTATGGTCCATGAGGTTTTTTGATTCTTCTCTTGTCCAACTTTTCGGCATAGAGCCAATTCCAGACTCTGAGTACGGTTTTTTTAATTGAGCCATAGCAAATGTTCTTATGTCTATTCCTTGGTGGTGGAACGGAACGTCGAGAAAATGATTTTCTTCATAGCGTTTTACGAATTTAATCAAATACCAAGAGACGAACATAAAATCCCAAGTAGCTGGATATGCCAAAAAGTATAGCTTTTTGTTGTTTTTTTTCGATAAGGAATCTAACCAGTCGGCGTATTCATTCATTATTTTTTCTGCGGGTTCGGGGTTTGATGTCGCTTCTAGATAAGCTCCCTTATTTTTTTCCCAAAAACCCATGGTTTGCGGATGTTGTTTTGCATTTTTTAGGGGTTGTAACTTTTTGTAGAATTTTTCAAGTATTTTGCCTTCTTCGTTCAAGGCTACTGAACCTAAACTTAGCATTGAATATTCTCCAGGGATTGGACCATTTGCTTCAATATCCGTCGATATGTAAATTTCTTTTGTCATTTCATCCACACCTGCTTTTTTCTTAGGTCTGAGAGGTCGTTTGAGTACATTTCTCTTAGGTCTTTTATTTGGTAGTGGTCAGTAATGATTCTATCGAATCCTTGGCCCCAGGCCAGCACGGGTACTTTTGTCCCTAAAAGCGGGATTGTTATTTCTGGACGGAAGATTCCGGCACCTCCGAGTTCTATCCAGACTTTTTTTTCCGGGTGGAAGACGTTAATTTCTACGCTTGGTTCGGTGTATGGGAAGTAGCCCGGAGCGAATCTTACTTTTTCGAAGCCCATTTTTTTGTAGAACTCTTTTAGGTATCCTAAAAGGTTTCTTAAGCTTAAGTTTTTGTCTACGACAATTCCTTCTGTCTGGTAAAACTCAAACCCGTGAGACCAGTCAACTGTTTCGTTTCTAAAGCATTTTCCTATGGAGAAGAATTTTGCAGGCAGGTCTTTTTTTACGTCGAGGGAGGCAAGAGTTTTTGCTGAGAGGCAGGTTGTGTGGGTCCTTAGGACGACTCTTTTTGATTCTTCTTCATCCCAGGAATACTGCCATCCTTTACTCTTGTCGACGCCCTGCTCGTGTGTTTTTTTTACTTCGTCAACAAGTTTTTTCTCAGGCAGATTTCCTTTTAAGTCTTTAAGAAAAAAAGTATCCTGCAGTTCCCTAACCGGATGGTCTTGGGCTGTGAATAGGGCATCGAAATTCCAGAATGAAGTTTGCGTGATTGTGGAAGACATTTCCTTGAAACCCATGTCGAGCCAGATTCTTTTCCCCTTTTCTATCGCCTTGTTTACAAAGTGTTTTTTTCCACCATACAAAACAGGGGCGTTTGAATTTAAGTCGTATCTCCTGAACTTGTTGCCTCTTTTCCAGTTTTTTATCACTTCAGGAGTGACTTCTTCTATCAGGTGTGATTCTATCCTTTTGCCTGCGATTTGTTTTCCGGAATCTGTCAGATTAATCGCTGTGGTGGTTTTTTCTTCTATTTCGACGATGTCTTTTCTTTTTTTGAGGTTTTGCAGTGCGAATTGCTGTTCTGGCTGAAGTTTAGATTCTTCTAGCGGGAGAGATTCGATTAGCTGCTCTTCAAGGGTTTTCTTTGTTATTTCTTCTTTGGATGCTGTGAGGAAGATTTTGCCGTTTTTTAGTTCAATCATCGCTTTGCTTTTGAGTATGCCGAGTGAGACTTTGAATTCATTTTCTGAGAGTTTAGAAATTTTTTTTGCTTCTTCCAAAGGGATCACTTTTCTGTTTTCAATCAAGATCAGAAGGCTTCTTTCTGGAAGATGATTTTTCTTGTAATAAATCCCATTGGTTCCCAGAGCAATTATCCTCTTTTTTTCTGTGTTGGTCTTTATCAAACCTTTTGATTCTAGGAATTTTAGAGCGCGGAGCAGGGAAGTGTTGTCCAGGCCGGATTTCTCTTTTATTTCTTTTACTGGGAGGTTGAGGAAGGGCGCGATTTTTCTTTCTAGGGGAGATAGTTTGTCGATGGTTTTTTGGAGAGATTCCATGTTAAATAGAGGTTTGGAGGGGTTAAAAAGTTGTTGCTGCAGTAACTTTTTAGAGCAAGGACTCGCTGTCGCTTGTAAATTATTATGCTGCCGACCCACTGAACCGACTTGTTGTTGATTTATTGAGCTGTTGCTTCCTTTGCTTGTTGAGTAGAGGCGCCGAGTGAAATAAGAAGTTCTAATGCGTCTTTTTTGTCTTTGTAGTTAATGGCTGTGAGGAGGCATTTTGCTTTTCTGCAGGTTTGGATGTTTGCTTTGATTCGTGCGAGGGTTTTGGCTTTTTGTTTTTTGTCTTTGATGCTTCTCAATCCAGAGAGGTCAATGCCTATTGCGACTTTGTTTTTTGCCGCGATTTTAGCGAGGACGTGGTTTAGACCTGAATTGAGCTGTTTTAGTTTGTCTTTTCCTTCGGTATTTTGGATGTCTAAGAGGACGTCGAATTTTCCGTATTCGAGGATTTTGCGATTGAATTCTTGGTTTTGAGCACGGACGACTATAGGGTGCTTTGAGCTTTTGATTTGATTCTTTGCCTGCTGGAGATTTTTTGTGGAGATTATCATGTTTGAAGCTTCCAGTTTGGGTCTTTATATTTATCTTCCTGGAGGATTAGTTTTATTTGCTTTTGGATTTCTTCAATATCCTTTGTGTTTAGTGGTTTAAAGTTATCATAGAAACCAGAAGCTCTGTCTGGCAATCGGACTGCTTCTGTGTAGGGTTGGTATTTTGCATCTTTGGATCTTCCGTAGATGTGCATGTGAAAGTAGGGTTTTTCATTTTTCTTAAACGCCCAGTTTCCCATATCCTGATAATTTATTCTTGAGATTTCTATTCCCCTGTTTGTCATCCCGGTTTTCATAGCTCTTCCGACGATTAGGGTTAAGCGTATGAATTCTACTGCCAGTTCAGGAGATAGCTCTGTTCTATCCGCAAACTCTTTTTTCGGAAGGATCTTGAGATGGCCCCCATCTTCTCGTGTAACATGCGGTTTTTCAACTGCTTCAATAATGAAGTTTTTGGTTTCATAAACTATTGTCATCTTGACCTCCAATTAGCGTGCCTTTAAACTTTTTTCCATTTAAAACTTTTGAAAGATTATTCAACTTAGGGCCTAAAAGATAAGTTGAGATTTTATGTTTTTTGATAATCTTCGCGGCGTTTTGGTCAAGGATGAAATTTTGTCCGTGCTCGAATTTTATTTTGTTTGCCATACTTAGGAATTTATCCCAAGAGATTAACGGAATGAATTTTGCGTTTTTGTGCTTTTTTGGATCTTTGTCGTATAATCCGTGAACGTTTGTTAGGTTGATGAATTCTGTTTTTAGATGGTGTGCGAGCTGTGCTGCTGTTGAATCAGACGTCGAATTGAGTGCGAAACGAAGGGCTCCGCAAATCACGACGTTGTTTTTTGCTAAGGCAGATTTTACCTGCTTCATTGTCGTCGGGAGAGAATCGTTTGCTTCTTTTCTTGTGAACATTTGCATTATGAATTGGGCGTTCATGCGGGTTGCACGAATTCCTGCTTCTGCGAGTTCTTTATGCGGGCGATTTTCTGCTTTTAGCGCGGAGATGTATTTTCTTGCGATGACTCCGCCGCCGCAGACAACCACGAATTTGTGGGTTTTGTAGTGTTTTCTTAGGGTTTTGACGAATTTAATGAGGAAGTTGGCCTTCATTTTTTCAGGGACAATTAAGGAGCCGCCAAGAGAAAGCACAATTGTTTTTTTCATAATTGAAGAGAGTTTTTGGGTTTATTAATTTTTTTACTACTTTTATCAATGAAAAGAAGTATGTTGTGGAGAATAACAATTGTTTATAACTCTGGCGAGTATGGAGTAATATGTCAAGCAATAGGCCTCCTAGATATGATATGTACCATTTATCCGATGAACTTGCGAGAGCTTTAGTACATGGCAGAGAGGCTCCGCTGAAAGAGTTTACACCGGCACAGCTCCAACCGAGTGCAGAGAGCGGCGCTTCTATAGATAAATATGGCAGAAAAATTTTTGTACGCCTTGAGGGAATAAGTCAAATTTTTTATTTTACTGATGTCGGTTCTGGCACTAATATGGCTCATTTTTTTTATGTTCATACTCCTGAATTGAACCATGGTGACAAAAGACCTTTGGAGAATGGTTTGGCTCAGAGGCTGGACTCCTTGTCTGAATTCAGAAGACAAAAGTATAAAGGAATTTTTGATAAGCCGATAGTTCAGTCGGAAATCGTTGACTTTAGGGGTGTTCCTTACAGGGGTTTATCTGTTGGAGCTCGGCTCATTGAGATACCGCGTGGGCCGCATGGAAAGTTATCTGGTTCATTGTCTGAATACTGCTATAATATAATTGCATGGCCTGCTTTTGCAGTTGCGAAACATCAATCGTTACCTGGCCCTAAAGACTGGAAAGAATTTTAGTTTCACTTGAAAACCTTCCCGTTTTCCTGCGACCACCAATGCAAATCGAGTTCGTCTGCAGGAATTCTCATCCTGCCTGCGAATGCTAGGAAAATCTGTTCGATTTCCAGGTAGTGCTTCTGAGATTTGATTTTGGCTTCTTGAAGAAGGCCGAGGGCGTAGAGGTTTTTTAGGATGTGCCGGTCCAGAATTGCTATTTGGTTGTTTGATAATCCGACATTTCTAAGGAAATGGGATGCTTCTTTTAGGCCGTAGCCGTCTACGGTTTTTGCCAGAGAGTTCCGCAAAGAAATTATGTTACAGCCTCCCCAGACCGCGAGGTTTGACAGCGATGGAGATATTTTGCTGAATTCTTTTTTTGAGTTGTAAACTCTTTTTGCTTTGGTGTTATGAAATCTTGTTTTTGTTTTTAAGATGTTTCTTATTTGCAAAAGAGAAGGGTTCTTTATTTTGGAAATTTCCTCTACAGCCTGCCAGCATCGCTGGGCGTTGCTTTGGGGAGTTAGGAGGCAGAACTGGAATTCCCGGAATTTTTGTTTTTCTGTCAGGGTTTTGAACTGAGCTAAGCGCGACTTTATCTCTTTTGATTTTTCCATAGTCTTAGTTGATTTTTTAGGTATATATTTTTATGCGAAAAGGTTAAAAAGCTGAGACTAAGTGAATTTTTATGGACAGGGGTCTAAGAAGCGCTTTAAGACATCAATCTGACAACACTCATGAAGCTGGAAAACCTAGGCAGGCTACTCTGTGGTACGATGCAGGAACTGGGAGGGTTTATGGAGTTGGTGATGGGCGTCCAGATGGTTGTATCCGAAGTGTAAAAACAGTAACCGTAAAATATGATGGTGGGGGAGCCTTGCCGGAATTGGCTAATCCAGAATCTGTTAGGATGACAAAAGCGTTG
>JAHIWJ010000195.1 GCA_018816205.1 Nanobdellota archaeon | reverse complement strand
TCTCGGCCTAGCCTCGCTGCCTTACGCCTTCCTAAAATTCTTCATCCACGGCATACCTGAGATTCTAGCCTACTTCGCAGCAGCACTTGCAGGCAGTATCCTCTTTATAACAGTAATCCGCGGCGATATAAAAAAAGACAGAATAAAAAGAACATTCATAGACATCTCGATTATAACAATAATTTCAATAATTCTCCTTGTAATCGCCGCAGGCATAGAAGCCTACATCTCGCCTCACCTCTAATCTCAGTCTTCCAAAGAGAACTCCCGATAGTCCTGCATCCTTGCTCTAGCCAAAAAAACCACCCCGAAAAAGAGGAACATAACAGCAATAACTGAAATGGACAAAATCAACGTAGCACTCAGCCCAACCTCTACGAAGTCTTTGTAACCAGCAAGAAGATTAAACCCGATGACTAAAAGAGAAATTGGTTTTGTATACCTGCCCCCAACAAAAAAAAGCAGTAGAGCAAGAATTATCGGCCCAAGCGGCCCAGCAAGAGTAATCGGAACCTTGTGGTCTAGATTAGAGCAAACAATTTCAGAGTAAGGATAACTACCCTCTTCATAAGCGATTGTCCGTGACTCACATCCATAAAACCTCGAAACCAGGACATGGCCGAATTCATGAGCGCTAATCGTGGCAACCAAGACCAAATTCGTAAGAACAATCATAAAAATAAAATACCTCATAAATAACACAAGCCTGTGTTCCTCGCTAAGAGTCAAATGCTCCTGCGCTTTCATAGGATATTTCTTAATATCCTTCAAAAAAAGATAAACAAAGACCAAAAAAACCAATGAAGAAAACAAGCTAAAAACAAAAACATCACCAACACCAAAGAAAATCAAAAACTGAAAAAGAACCGAAACCGCCGCATAAAAGATGCCAACATAGCTAACCTTTTTAAAAACAAAAGAAACTGAATAAAGATTCAAAAACAAAACCAGCGTAAGAAAAAAAGAAATCACCAAAATAACAATCGGCAAGTAGGAAATAGAAACATACAAGGAGAACAACCCAACAAAATAGAAAAACAGCCAATACATCAACTTCCTCTGTCCGTAGAGCAAATAAAAAACACCAAACAAAATAAAAGTCTGAACCAAAACAAGAAACGCATAAACATACACAAAATCCACCGGGTTATAATCAGAGTATCCAAAAAACCAAGAAAATGAAACCACCGCAAAAAGCAAGTAAACAAAGAACAATAAAGCAAACCAATGAACAATCTTTTTTATATCCTCTTTTTTGTAATGCTTAAAAAAACTAACTAAAACAATCAACGCAATAACCGAAGCGATGAGCGCGTTCAACAAAAACAGGTATTCCATCAATATAAAAGAATCAGCCAATATAAAAACTTTCACTTAAGCGATTCTGTTAACTAAAAAGGAGACAGATTTACATAAAAAATAATTCTTGGTATAACTTGCCGTTGGCAAGTTATCATCTTCGGTATCTTACTCCACTTAATCTCTGAAGGCTTCAAATAGTTGTGATAAATCATCAAACCCTGAATCCAAATCTCTGCCGTCTCAAACGATTTTAATCCTCGGAAAACATGCAGAAACAAATCAATATCTGAGTTAAATCTTTCGACTCTGTTGTTGCTCAAAAGAAATATTTTACCGTCGTGGACAATGCCTTCTGGCTTGAAGTGAGCCTTAACATGTTTTGTTTTTCTTCCGAAGATTCTACAAGGCTTGTTGTAAATCTGACATTTGTCTGTGACGATTATTTCCGGAATAATTTTTTCTCCAACTTTATTCAGAAATATTTTTGCACTTTCAGTCGTTCTTGAATTTGCGGCAAAAGTTGCAATGACTTTATTTTTGGAATCAATTGCAACAAAAAGATAAGCAAATTTGTCTTTTGAATATCTAACTCTTATGAATTTCTCTTCGACATGAATTATTTTATCGTAGTCATCATCAATTAAAGAAGCCCACAAAACCAATATCGAGATAAATTTCATGCACCAGTTCCAGATTGTTACGTGGCTAACAATAATTTTTAGAACTTCTGCAACTTCGTCTCTTGTCTCCCTGCAAGACCATCGTTTCATTCTCCATCTAACTGCGGTGATGATTTTGCCGACGGGATGTCTAAATCTGGCAAAGAATCCTTTTTCGCAAAATCTTTTTCCACAACCGTTGCATTTATATCTTTGAACACATTTATTGTCAAAACCGTTTATGACGGTCTTGGTGGATAGGCAGTTGATACATCTCATCGCCTGTTCACCTCTTTTTATTTACAAGGAATTTGAAACAGAACTATTTTTCGGTCATGGCTGTTAAGCCATCACCCGTTGGCTTAACAGAATCACTTAAGCCAATTCCACAAAAAAATAATAGGGCGTTGTTATAATATCCGCACCGTGACCGTCCTCCAGAACCAACATCTCAAAATCATGCAGGCCGCTGTCATAACCACCAAGGTCGTTATCAATCAAAGATACAAAAACAACACTGGCCGTCGTAGGTTCATAAAGCAAAACTTCCTCAAATTCCCCAGGCTCACCCTTCCCACTATCTCCAAAAATCCTGGTGCTTCTGCATTCACCTTCAGAAAATTCCTGTCCAGCGGTATAAAATGAGCCATGCGTTCCTGGTCCTGTCAAACTAAATGTTTCATCCACACCGTCAACATCCGAAGAGTCTAAACCAAATTGAGCTTCAAGCAACGCAAGATTCGTCCCGTTCAAATTAGTTGTGCCCCCGTCACCAGATTCGTCACCGTAAACTC
The DNA here is from genome assembly GCA_018816205.1 of Nanobdellota archaeon. Taxonomy (GTDB): domain Archaea; phylum Nanobdellota; class Nanobdellia; order Pacearchaeales; family GW2011-AR1; genus UBA73. Next base: position 360 of record JAHIWJ010000195.1, on the reverse strand, counting down.
CAGCAGCAGTAAAATTAAAACACTGTATATTCGCCCAAACTAAAATCTCGCTAGTTGAAGCATAAACCTCTCCCTTCGGCTGCGCGACAGACCAATTATAAAGAGCCCTATCGCTAGCATCTGCAAGTTCAATTACTCCAGAAACATTCCCCACATAACCCTGCCAAGTTTGCGTCACAGAACGAGCCGTAACAGTTACTTCGGTTGTGTTACCCGCAAAACCTTTATTCTCTCCGGCAGGATCGCTCTGCGCACTTTCCGATCAAAGCGCCGTAACATTCGCTCCATTAACTTTCCCCCCAGCACCAGCAGGTAAAATAGTGTAAGTATCATTATCTTCCAAGTTAGTAAACCCATCTT
>JAHIWJ010000194.1 GCA_018816205.1 Nanobdellota archaeon | reverse complement strand
GGATAGGCCGTTGTTTTCGAGAATTTGGTGATAAAGAGGATTGACTTCGTAGCGATGACGGTGTCTTTCGTAAACAGTTTCTGAGTTGTAGATTGATTTAACTCTGCTTGGCTGCAGGATTGCTTTGTAAGAACCGAGGCGCATTGTGCCGCCTTTGCTGTAGATTTCTTTTTGTTCGGGTAAGATGTCGATTATTGGGTGGGGAGTGTTTGGATTTACTTCAGTGGTGTTGGCATTAACTAAACCGCAGACATTTCTTGCGAATTCTACGACGGCAAACTGAAGGCCGTAGCAAAGGCCTAGAAAAGGAAGGTTGTTTTCTCTGCAAAATCTTATTGTGTTGATTTTACCTTCGGTGCCTGACGAGCCGAAGCCGCCTGGAATTATTATGCCGTTTAGTTCTTTTAATTTTTGCAGGTTTTGAGGGTCTTCCAGATTTTTTGAGTTGAGCCAGATGATTTCTATTTTTGTGTCATTGTTTGCGCCAGCGTGCTTGAGTGCTTCTGATACTGAAACGTAAGAATCGCGGAGTGTGAAATCGCCGATGTCAAGGTATTTGCCAACGATTGCTATTTTTATTTGATTTTTTGGTGAAATAATCCTGTTTACTTTTTCTTTCCAAACTGTCCAATCGGGAGCTTTTCTTTTTTGAAGGTTTAGGCGGTTTAGGATTTTTTCTCCGAGGTTTTCGGCTTCAAGCTCTTGAGGGACGACGTAGACTGTGTTTGGCTTGCCGAGACCTGAAATGTCCGGCATTGAGATGACGTTTTCTGAGTCGATTCCGGAGTAGATTTCTATCTTCTTTTTTCTGACTTCGTCTAATTCAGTTTTGCCACGGCAGAGAATAAAGTCTGGATGGATGCCTGATTCTTCTAAGAGCTTAATCGACATTTGAGTCGGCTTTGTTTTCATTTCTTCGATGTGAGACGGAATCGGGAGGTAAGTTACCAAAAGGTGTATCAGGTTTTCTTTTCCTACGTCTCTCAGAAGACTTCTTGTTGCGAGGAGGAATGGGATGTTTTCGTAGTCGCCGACTGTGCCTCCTATTTCTATCAAGCAAATGTCTGAATCTTTTGAAGAGACTTTGATTCTGTTTTTTATTTCATCTGGAATGTCTGGTATGAATTGGACGTCTTTACCGAGGTAATCGCCGCGCCTTTCTTTTTCGATGACTGTTCTGTAGATTTGGCCGGTGGTGATGTTGTTTGTCTTAGACAGTTTAATGTCTAAGAATCTTTCGTAGGTTCCGAGATCTTGGTCTGTTTCGCCGCCGTCGTCAGTGACCCAGACTTCGCCGTGGACTGTGGGGCGGATTGTGCCCGCATCGCAGTTTATATAAGGGTCTATTTTTACAGCAGTGACAAAGAAGCCGTATTCTTGGAGAATTTTGCCTATTGACGCGGTGGCAACGCCTTTGCCGACGCCAGAAATAACACCTCCGACAACTACAATATACTTGGTCATCAACAAAAAATCATTTTAGGTTTTTAAGGATTTGTGTGTTTTGGGTTTATTCTTCTCAATCTTCAAATGGTATCTTGGCGGGAGAATGTATGAAAAAGATGGTTGTTATGGGCTGCGGATTCCTGCGATGATGAAATGGGCTGTTTGGGTTTGGGGGATGTGGAAGAAACAGCCGATTGCAGAAGATTTTTAAACGGATAATAAATTAGGAACTAATGCGCCGAAGGCCTTTGTTAGAATTATTGCGTGAACGAGAAGAAAGGTTTTTTGTATCTACCCAATTAATCGAGCAGGGCTATAGTCACAGCAGCGTCCTGTGGAGGAACGGTTTTGGAGAGTATTTGGTTAATGCCTGTTTGTTGAGAGAAACCTTCGAAAAAGCACAAAGACGATTTCCGAATCATGAAGATGTTTTAAGAATAAGCAACAGCGCACTAGGGTTAATATTGCAACTGCCCTTGCCTGATGTTCTCTATGGGGGAGAGTTTAGTTCTTCTCAATAACTTTCTTCCCACTTATATACTTCTGAAGGACTTCGGGAATTTTGATTGAGCCGTCTTTTTGCTGGTTGTTTTCCAGGATTGCGACGAGGGCGCGGGATGTGGCGATGACTGTGTTGTTCAGGGTGTGGGCAAATTTGCGCTCGTTTTTTTCGTCTATGAATTTTATGTTTAATCTTCTGGCTTGGGCTTCTTCCATGTTTGTTATTGAGCCGATTTCTTTGTAGGATTGTTCGAGCGGTGACCAATATTCTAGGTCGGCGCCTTTGGCTTTTAAATCTGCGAGGTCGCCGGAGCAAGATTCGAGGACTCTTGTTGGGATGCCCAGCTGTTTGTACACTTCGATGCAAATTTCGAGCATTTCGTCGTAAAGTTTGTATGAGTCTTCTGGGCGGCAGATTACGACCATTTCCTGTTTGTTGAATTGGTGTGTGCGGAAGAGGCCTTTTTCGTTGATGCCGTGAGAGCCGATTTCTTTTCTGAAGCACATGCTGTAGCCAGTGATTTTTTTTGGGAGGTCTTCTTTTCTTAATGTTTTGTTGATGAACATTCCTATTAACGGGTGTTCTGACGTTGCGATTAGGTAAAGGTCTTCGTCGCTGATTTTGTAAGACATTGCATTTATTTCTTCGGTTGAGTAGACTCCGGTGAGGATATTTTCGCGGATCATTAGGGGTGGTTCGATGTATTCGTAGCCTTTTGAAATCATGAATTCCCGCGCAAAGCTTACGAGGGCTTGGTTTAGGAGGGCGAGGTCGCCTTTCAGGTAGTAGAATCCATTGCCTGATGTTTTTGCAGAGGTGTCGAAGTCTGCAATGTCGAGGGCTTCTGCGAGTTCGACGTGGTTCTTCAGAGGGAAATCGAATTTTTTTGGTGTGCCTATTTTTTTAATTTCTACGTTTTGGGAAGAGTCTTTTCCGATTGGAACGGACTTATGGAGGATGTTTGGGATTTTCATTAATTTTTCGTTGATAGCTTCCATTATTTTGTCGGCTTTTTTCTCTATTTCTTCTATCTTTGCAGGAATCAACTTGGCAGTTTTCATCAACGCGGCAGGGTTTTTGCCTTCTTTTTTTGCTTTGGAAATCTCTTGAGAAATTGAGTTTCTGTCGTGGCGCAGTTTGTCAATTCTTTGTTTTTGGTTGCGCCAGTCAATGTCTTTTTTTCTTATTTCGTCGACTAAATAGAGTTTGTCTTCCTGGAATTTCTTTTTTATGTTTGCTTTTACGAGTTCTGGGTTTTCTCTTATCAGTTTTATGTCTATCATGTTTTACAGAATGAAAGGGGATATATAAAATTATTTAAACTAACGCCTAAGGACAATTTATGGGAAAAACAGATGGGAGTTATTTTTGTTGTTTGGTTTATAATGCTGGGCGTTGTGGTGTTACCGGAGAAGATATTGCAAGAGGCGGACTGCATAGTTGTGAAGGGCTGTACTCTACAGGAGAATAGCTGAAAAGTTTTCTGGAAGGTCTGAATTGTTAGACACGCTTAATAGAGCTCTGTTGAAAATCTGTTTTTGATGATTTGAAGTTCCCACAAGAATTTGGCTTGTCGGCCAAAATCCCACCCTTTCCATGCCATTCCCCTTCGCCCCAAATAAAATAGCGAACCTGCACGCGTCGCAATAGGACGCTAATTGTGTTTTGCTGCGTCTTGTTTGTTGGCGCTCGCTCTGCTCGCCTGCTACGGCGCGTCGTTTCTGACTTTTTCAACAG
>JAHIWJ010000017.1 GCA_018816205.1 Nanobdellota archaeon | reverse complement strand
TCACTAGCAGAATTCAACATGCTCAACTACACAGAGAAACTCTGGGGTTTGCCTTGCTCAAAGTTATCTGCAGATTGGGCAGAACAAAGGATCAAAGGACTAAGCGTAAGCGCATTACTAAAGAACATGTTTCTTAAGAAGAAAGGTCCTAAAACTCTGGTTGATCAGTTCTACTACCCAGAATTAGGAACCGGGCTAATTTATGAGACAATAAAAAATAAGATAGAAAAGAAGAATAGGGTCATCTTAGATAACGAACCGGTAAAGATAATTCATAAAAACAACGTCATAAAAAAAGTCAAGATGAAAAAGGGAAAATCCTTTAGCCCGCAAAATTTAATCTCTTCAATACCTATAAATCGTTTTGTCGAAATTCTTGATCCAAAGCCTCCGGCAAACGTTCTCAAAGCCCTTAAAAAACTAAAGTTCAGGTCGCAAGTTTATCTTTTCCTGACAGTCAACAAACCCTTTATAGCAAAAGATCAATGGATCTATTTTCCAGAAACCCACATACCCCTTGGGAGAATGTCTGAGATGAAAAACTTTTCACAAAAGATGTCTCCTAGAGACAAAACTTCTCTCTTCATAGAATTTTTCTGCTGGGAAGGGGACGAGACATGGAAAATGAAAAAAGAAGAACTCATCAAAATAAGTCTCGACTGGCTTGAGAGACTGGGATTTGTCAAAAAAGAAGAAGTTATTGATTCTTATCACCTAAAGCAGAAAAACGTTTATCCTGTCTACGATGTAGGATACAAAGAGAATTTAGCGGTAGTCAAAAATTATTTAGACACTTTCAAAAACCTGATATACATCGGACGTCCTGGGAGATTCAAATACACAAACCAGGATCACTCCTTAGAGATGGGGATACTCGCAGCAAAAAGCATAATCGAGAATAAGAAACTTAATGTTGAAGATGTCGGAACAGAAAAAGAGTATTTCGAAAAAGGTATTATCCGCTAGAAAAGATCTGACCCTTTTCATTGGATATGTGGTGCTCGCAGGAATTGCCACAATAGTAGATTTGGGCTTATTGTTTTTCTTAACAGAGTTTGTTAAAATTTGGTATTTTTATTCAGCGATGATTTCTTACTTTGCCGGCATGATAACAAATTATTCGCTTAACAAATACCTCAATTTTAAGAACAAAAGCAAAAGAGTTGCCTTGCAGTTCACCATGTTTATGTTTGTTGCTCTGATCGGGCTAGCACTAAATCAAATAATTTTACTTGTCTTAGTAGGGCGCTGGGGGCTATGGTACATCTTTGCAAAAGCAATCTCGATATTCGTAGTAATGTTTTGGAGTTTTTTCGGCCACAGAAAGATAACTTTTAACATTCTACAATGAACTTTGTATGGTGACGGAAGGCTCAAAGAGACCAAAAACTTTTAATAAATAAGGCCCTTGTCTAAAACAATGGAAGATATAAAAACAAAATGCAGTCTGGCTTTTATTAAGACTTTCATTGTAGGTAAAAACTCATGAGATCAGACTTTGGGGTAAACAGGGACAAGGCAATTATGTTTATTGCTTTAGCCCTATTTTGTATTGTCACAGTTACTCTGATGTTGCATCATGAAGCCTGGGGCGACGAAGCAAGGCCCTGGCTTTTAGCGAGAAATAGTCCTTCTATTTTTAATCTTCTGTCTATTGTCGGATATGAGGGCACACCCGGTTTATGGTATTTGCTGACATTCGTTCTAGTAAACCTTGGTTTAGGTTACACCGCCCTATTCATTCTCCATTCTTTAATCGCCCTGGCCGCCGTTTCAATATTTCTATTTTGCGCACCATTCTCCTTAACAAAGAGGATACTGTTTATATTTAGTTACCTGTTTGTTTATGAGTATAATATAATCGCTAGGAACTATGCTATTTCTGCATTGCTTTTGTTTATAATTGCATCAATCTGGAAGAGGCGATTTGAGAAACCGATCCTATTTTCTTCTCTAATTCTATTGTTAGTAAACAGTAACGTGCATAGCATACCAATTGGCGCTTCCATCCTCTTCGTCTCAGCCATCGAATTTTATTATTCTAACAAAATGTTTAATAAAAAGATACTTCTTTCCTTGCTGGTTGTTGTCTTTGGGTTTGCCTTAAGCCTTTATCAAATTTACCCCCCTCCAGACTTAATTCCAGAGTTGGCCAGGTGGAGAACAGATATTTCAATGCAGCACTTAGGAGTTTTGCCGCATGTTTTCACAAGCGCCTTTTTACCAATTCCCAATCCGGGGCCGCATTCGTGGAACACCTACCTTCTGTACGACCTTTTTGGAAAGGAATCTGCAATGCTAGGGATTATCCTATTCTTAATCACAGTATTGTTTTTTGTTCAGAAACCAGCGCCTTTGATGGTTTACCTAATCTCGGTAGTTGGGTTGGAAGCAATCTTCTTTTTTAAGCTCACAGGGGGAATCAGACATCACGGATTGATCTTTCTTACTTTCTTCTTTTCCCTATGGCTCTCTAGCTTTTACCAGGCAGAATGGACTTTCTTGAAAAAAATCGCTAAAAAACCACTAGTCAATCAGCTAGCCTCATTTTTTATCTTTTTCATCTTAATAACGCAGCTGACTAGCGGAGCAATTATTGCTTATCAAGAATTAAAATATGAATTTTCTACTTCTAAAGCAGCGGCAGCTATTTTGAGAGGTTTTGGCTCAAAGGAGAATGTCTTAATTGCCACCTTCCCAAAGACCCTGGGGGAACACGTTCTTCCTTACATGAAAAAGGGCACGCACTTCTTTAGGGTAGAATACAACAATTATACTGACATCATCCCCTATGGAAAAAGTAGCCTTCACGAAAACAATTCAAATATCACTGACGAAGAGATAATCAAAAGAATCTCTAATGAAAAAGATGGCTACAAAAGGGTTTTGCTTGTCATAGACAGGGAATTTGACAATGGACCCGTGTGGAATAGCACCCTCGTTGCTTACCTCAATGAAAGTGTAAACGAAGACTACCTTTATATCTATGAAATTAACTTCAATAATTCTACGAAGATTTCTTAAGTCGTCCATTGACCAAGTTTTTTTCTCCACAGCCATCTCCCAGGTTAGTATCTCTCTTAAGAAAAAGAATAAAAACAACCCTTTGTTCGCTCAGCCATGAAAAAAATATCTTACACAATAGACGTAGAAAAAGATCTTCATTCTGAGAGCCACACAGGCATAACATCAGGACTAAAAAGATTTGAAGAAATCTGCAATAAAAACAAAGTAAAACCAATTCTCTTCGTGACCGGCAAAATTTTTGAGAAAAACGCAGCCTTCTTCAAACAGCTCCACAAGAAAAAGTGGGAAATCTCCTGCCATGGTTACTCTCACAAAAGATTTGACGACATGTCTTTCAAGGAAAAAGAAGATGAACTAAAAAAGTGCGTTTCCATCTGGAAAAAGCATCTTGGCTCCGCGCCAAAAGGATTCAGAGCACCGCAACATTCCATCGACACTGAAACTCTAGACCTCTTAGAAAAATACCATTTTG
>JAHIWJ010000193.1 GCA_018816205.1 Nanobdellota archaeon | reverse complement strand
GGTACCATGCAGAAGTTCAAAGCCGGAGCAAGTACCGGTTATGAAAAAGTTTTTGTCTGCTGTTGCGAGATAGCTGCTTTCTGCAAGGACAATGCCGTCGCCATCGCCGCTGTCCATTTCGCAGCCGGAGGGGACAATGTTGTAAGTCAAGACTTTTTCAGCCGGCTGAGAGTTTAGCTTATTCATGAAGATGCTATCTTTGTCCATATCGCGGCATTCCAAACTTGAGCCCAGGACAGAACAATAGTCTTCTATGCTGCCAGATATTCCGTGATTTGGAACTGCGACGAGAATTACTCTATCGACACTTTCATTTCCGAAAATCTGAATGTAGCGCCGCGTGACTAGGCCGCCCATGCTGTGTGCGACAATTCTGACCCTGTTTTTTCCTGTCTGAAATTTTATATCTTCGATAATTTCTTTCAGCCTGATTGCATAAGTATCGATGTTTTCACTTTTCATTTGCACAGGGATGTAGCCGTCCGATTCCTGCAGAACGTCGAAATAGTAACTGCTTCTGAAAGTTAGGGGAACATTGCTCAAGCCCAGGATCCCTGGAATATTACTTCTCTTGTAGGCATAGTAGATTTCGCCTGCGTTGATGTAACCATCCGAGTCTAGTCTGTCCTGCAGTTTGTCGAATATGTTCACGCTGAACTCTGCAGAGAGTCCGTAATTGAATGCATATCCGTGGACGAAAATTATTGGATAGTTTTCTGAAGAACAGATTTCGCAGCAATCTCTGCAAGAATTAAAGACACAGCATTTTTCCGAAGGAGCAATCAAGGAAAAATTTTCTGTTGCGTTTACCTGAACGAAATCGAGCAGGGTTAGGTTGAAATAAATCGGCTGATTAATGAAAGTTCCATTTTCTGTTTCGTTTAAGAATACTGGTAAGTCGGTTTTTAGAATTTCATCAGCTATTTCTGTTTTTGCCTCGAGGTTTCTCTCATTTTCGAAAAGCGAGATTCTTTCATTGAACGATAAAATGATCTCTTCGAGTTCGAGGGCTTGAGATTCGTTGTATTGCAGGAGAGAAAGGATTTCAAGCTGGTTTTTGAGATCTGAAAGATTAAGGATTAAACTGTTGTAAGAAGAAATGTTTGAATAAACGCTTTGATTCAATTCAGAGCAGCTTGATTTTAATGAGCTGACATCTGTGTTGAAGTCAGAAAATGTTCTGTTTAGTTCCAAATAATTTTGGTCAGACCATAATTCTAGAATTTTTTTAAATTCGCGCATTGTAGTTTCGAGCGCGGTAGATGTTTCATTTAATTTTGTTTTTGAATAGTTTGTTTCTACAACTTTGTTCAGTTCGTTGAGGTTTTTGGTTAGGACGGAGATGGAAGAGTTGATAAAGAAAACTGAATTTATGTCTGATTCGATTTTCTGCTGAAGAGTTTGTTTTAGGTGTTTTTCTGTTTCGTTTAGATCTCGATTTATTGTGAGGAGAATTGTTCTTTTCATAGGCTCTTCTTCCGTTTCGCAGATTAGACTTTTGACATTGTGGCAGCTGACTGAAAATCTGTATAAGTCCTGGCCAATGCCTGATCCGATAGCTGTGATATTCAGCGAAGTTGTTTTTTCTTTGTTTGATTTGACGCTGAAATTTTCTGTTGAAATTGTTCTATTGGTGCTTAAATCTCGAAAGAGAGAAAAACATTGCATCGAGCAGAGTGGGCTTGCGATTCCGCTGATTTTGAAAGTGACCTGCTCGGTCTGGCCGTTTTCTAAAAAGAGGTCTGTTTTGTCTGACTCAAGGCGGGTAATTATGTCATTGCCGAGGATAAATTTTATGTAAATGTAAATTCGGAAAATAATAAACACGAGGAGTATTGAGAAGACTATCAAGACAACTGCGAAGATGAATTTTTTTATAGGGCTCCAGTTTTTTATTTTTTGCAGGATAGAATTCTCCCTCTTTTTCATGATTATAGATGATGATGGCAGTATAAAAATTAGATGGAAGGATTTAAAAACTCTTGGCATTTTTGTTTGATATGGCAGCTAAACTTTGGGGGTATCCCCATTGGCATCACAAGAAGTGATTTAGATAGTTGTGACTTTTCTTTAATAGGCTGCGCAGGTTTTTTACGAACCACCCCCCTCCAAAAAATTATTGCACCAACCATCCCGGACCGAGGGTTCAGTTCCAGAACCAGCACTCGCTACGCTCGTACAAGGGTTGTGAGTTGTTTGTGGGCTAATAATTATTTTTTTAGTGACTTTTCTTTAATAAATAATTTTATAATCTCATTTGGAGATATAATTAAATACATGGCGATTGTAGTTCAATGGTTAGAACGTACGACTGTGGCTCGTAAGACGGGAGTTCGATTCTCCCCTTTCGCTTCGAACGAAGTGAGAAGTGAATTGAGAATTCCGCAGAATTCGATTTTTGCTTTCAGGTTCGAGTCGGATAGGTGATAAAATGAAAAACATCGGAGAAAAAATAATTAACTTTGAAATTCTTTTATTTATAATAGTTACAATCATAGTCGCAGTTATTTCATTTGCTGAAAACCCCACTTTCTCAATGACGCTCATAATGATTTCTCTATTTTTTATTTTTTATTTGGTTATCGAAATATTCAAAGAAAAGATAGTTAATAAAATCAAAATATCTGAAAATGAAGAATTAGTCAAACTAAGAATGGATAAATATTTCAATTTAGCTTTATTTTTCTTTGCTGTTGGAATATCTTCGTGGTTTTTTTCTTTACCAGAGATAAAACCAGTCGGAGCAATAATCGCAATAATCTCTTTTTTTTCAGGTTCAATGTT
>JAHIWJ010000016.1 GCA_018816205.1 Nanobdellota archaeon | reverse complement strand
TCGAAAAAATCTCCCAAGATAAAACTCTCGAACAAGTCAAAAACGTTGCCTGCCTTCCAGGAATCGTTGAAAAATCCATCGCCCTCCCGGATTCGCATCAAGGATACGGATTTTGCGTCGGCGGCGTAGCCGCCTTTGACATCAAAAAAGGAATCATCTCCCCAGGCGGAATTGGCTACGACATCAACTGCGGCGTCAGACTTCTTCGCACCAATCTAACAAAACTGGATTTCCTAAAAAAACGCACCCACATTCTAAAAGAATTAAACGACAATATCCCTTCAGGCGTCGGTCGCGGATCAAAACTAAAACTCTCCGACTCCGAACTTGACGAAGTACTCCTCAAGGGCTCACAATGGTGCCTCGAAAAAAGTTATGCAACAGAAAAAGACATTGCCCACACAGAAAACTCTGGAATGATTGAAAACTCAAATCCAAAAAAAGTTTCGCAAAAAGCAAAAGCAAGAGGTCGCTCACAATTAGGCACTATCGGCGCAGGCAACCATTTCATTGAAGTCCAATTCGTTGAAAGCATTAAAGACGAAAAAACAGCAAACGCGTTCCACCTAAAAAAAGACCAAATCGTTATCCTAATCCACACTGGCTCTCGCGGCCTCGGCCACCAAACCTGCTCAGACTACATCCAAAAGATGGAAAAGCTCTACGGATTTGAAGACCTGCCCGATCGAGAACTCGCCTGCGCCCCAATTGGATCAGACCTCGGAAAAGATTATTTGTCAGCAATGGCTGCGGCGGCAAACTTCGCATTCGCAAACCGACAGATAATAACTCAGAAAATCAGAGAATCTTTTAAGCCATACTTCCCAAACGCAAGAATAGAAGTCGTTTACGACGTCGCTCACAACATCGCAAAATTTGAGGAATTCATTATCGACGGAAAAAAACAAACCCTCTGCGTCCACAGAAAAGGTGCAACTCGTTCATTCGGTCCAAAAAGAAAAGAACTCCCTGAAGACTACTGCGAAGTTGGCCAACCCGTCTTTATTCCGGGTTCAATGGGCACTTCATCCTACGTTTTAGTCGGAACTGAAAAAGCCCGCGAAGTTTCGTTCGCCTCAACAGCCCACGGCGCCGGCCGAGTCTGGAGCAGGACAAAAGCAAAACAAAACCTGACCGCTCAACAAGTCAGAAACCAACTAAAACAAAACAACATCGAGATCAAAGCAGGAAGCGAAAAAGGCCTCGTCGAAGAAGCCCCGGAAGCTTACAAAGACGTCGATGAAGTCGTCCGAGTCTCAGACGAACTTGGCATTGGCAAAATCGTAGCCAGACTCAAACCTCTTGCGGTAATTAAAGGTTAGTGCCTTTTGCAATAATAATGCGGCTTGCGCCACCAATAATTTCAAGTCGAAACTACCTGGGCGGGCGAGCACGTTACGCGAGAGTAACTAGCAAATAAACAATGGGCGTGACTGCGAGTTGAGTGGGTGCAAAAAAGCCCCTAGCAGTTATCAAGGGTTAACAAGACTTAAATACCTAAACTGCGTTATTACTATATCTAAGCAACATGAAACCCAAAATCATAATCTTCGAAGATACAAAAGAAATTGCTGAATACGTTGTCGACATTTTAGAAAAAGAACTAAAGAAAAAACCAGCTTCCGTCTTCTGCGTTCCAACCGGAAAAACAGTCATCCCGGTCTACGAAGAAATCACAAAAACTTACAAAGAAAAAAAACTTGACTTCTCAAAAGTAAAGATCTTCGACCTCGATGAATACATCGGCCTTAAACCCGAACACAAAAAAAGTTTCAGACATTTCCTAGACAAAAACCTTTACAAAAAAGTGAACATAAAAGAGAACAATATAAACTTTCTAAACGGAGCAGCAATTAATATCGACAATGAATGTAAGCAATACGAAGAAAAAATAAAAAAAGCAGGAGGAGTAGACATCACACTGCTGGGCATCGGCGTCAACGGCCACATCGCGTTCAACGAACCAGGCTCGCCGTTCGACAGTCGCACCCGCGAAATAATCTTAACCTACCAAACAAGGGCCTCGAATTTCGGCAGACTCTACTCTTTGATGATTTCCCCAAAAAAAGCACTTACAATGGGGATTGGAACAATACTCAAATCAAGGAAAATAATCCTCATAGCCATAGGTAGACACAAAGCCAAAGCTGTCAAAGCAATGCTCGAATCTGAGCCAAATACAAACTGCCCTGCTTCAGCCCTCCAAAAACACGACGATGTCACAGTTTTGCTGGATAAAAAAGCCGCGAGTTTATTGAAGAAGAAGAATTAGTTTAAATCTCCGAGAATATCTTCTTTATCTTATCAAAATTATTGATTATCAAACCCAGCTTTCTAGTTGTATGTCCAAGAAAATGTTTTATCTCTTTTTCAGACAAAATTCCTTTTTTCTCTTGGCTTAGAAGATACAGAATCTCCCCAAACTTTCGGATTATCATTAAAACCGGAATAAGCTCCTTCTCTTTTTTAAACAATTTATACTCTGACTCATAACCTGAAAAGAATTCTTCTAAGTCTTTCTTATAATCAGAAATTGACCTCTGCACCATATAACTTGCAAGAGTGGAAACTTCCCGAGCGAGTATCGAATTTTCCAATCCATCGACATCTAAAATAATAAACTTCCTCCTAAAACAAAAAACATTGTTGTAGTGAAGATCTCCATGAATTAACTGGGTTCGAAACTTATAATGATTATATTCTTTATCAACAATTTTTGATCCCGCATCAAGCAACGCTCTAGCCTTTTTGTGCAATAGACTTTTTTGACCTTTCAAATACCTAACAGTCGCCTTTACTTCTTTGTTAATGCGTCCCACATATTCACAATTCCTCCCCTTAGGCAAAATATTTTTAGCCAGCCTATTAAATTTACCAACAATTTTTCCAAAAAGAAATATTTTCTTTCCAATTTTTATCTCTCGATAATGCTTGCCGTCAACAAACCTATAAACAAACCCAATCATGCTCCCGAAGTCTAAAACTTTATCATGAATTGGACTCACAACAAGTTCTTCCCTTTCATTTATCTTTCTTAGCATTTTTATTAACTTTTGAATCTTTTTTCTTTTGTCTACCGTAAAAAGCTTTAGGACATACTTTTCACCATCTGTTTTTATCACATAATTATTCTTGGCTGTGCCAACATCCATAAAGTTTACGGACAAAACGTCTAACCCGATGTTGCCAAGCTCTTTTTTTATTAGCGAATTGCGCATATAATCTTAAAATCGCATTAGTTTATAAAATTAACATTCGGATAAACCATCAAATTTATAACCCTCTTTTCCTATGATTAATCATAAAAGATGGTCTCCCTAAACAAAATCCTCACTCGTGGCAAAGCGATTTACTTAGCATACGACCAAGGCATCGAGCACGGTCCGGTGGATTTCAACGACAAAAACGTAAACCCTGAATACATAATCCAAATCGCAAAAAAAGGCAAATACAACGCAGTCATCTTCCAAAAAGGCATCGCAGAAAAATACCGAAAAGAAATCGAAAAATCAAAAGCCCCTCTGATACTAAAACTTAACGGCAAAACCTCTCTCCGCAAAGGCGAGCCATTTTCAACACAACTCTGCACAGTTGCAGAAGCGCTCAGACTAAAAGCAGCAGCAGTCGGCTACACAGTTTACATTGGCTCTGAATACGAACCTAAAATGCTAAGAGAATTTGAAAAAATCCAAGAAGAAGCTCACAAAAATAATCTCCCGGTAATTGCCTGGATTTATCCGAGAGGAAAAGGCGTTAAGGGAAAATCAGAAAAAGAACTCTTAGCCTACGCCTGCCGCACAGGTCTTGAAATCGGCGCCGACATTGTCAAAGTCCACTGGAACGGAAAAAACCCTTCTGAATTAAAATGGGCGGTCAAATCAGCAGGTAAAACAAAAGTCGTCATAGCCGGCGGCTCAAAAACCTCTGAAAAAATTCTCCTAAACGAAGCCAAACAAGCCCTGGCTGCTGGGTGCATCGGCCTCGCCATCGGCAGAAACATCTGGCAGTCTGACAAGCCACTTGAACTAACAAGGAAAATTAAAAAAGTAATATGGTCAAAAAATCTCAAATAAAGAAGTATCTTTATTTTTTGCTCACCTCATACATAGTAGCATTTATTTTTGAATCTCTAGCAAATACAATCGGAGATGGTAAACTTTTCCAAACATCGACTTGGCCAATTTATTTTTTAGTTTGGTAAGGCTTAATCTATTCCATCACATTTTTCATATT
>JAHIWJ010000192.1 GCA_018816205.1 Nanobdellota archaeon | reverse complement strand
TCTGCAGTTTTTAGACGCCGGTCTAATGTTTTGCCATCTGTGATTTTTCTTGAGATAGCTGAGATGTCTCTATGCTTTCTCCTCATTTGAGCTACCAATCCTTGTGCGCGGGAGTTATTCCCGAAATGTGCATTTGCTCTTCTTCGAACTGCGGCAATGTCGTGATCTCCGCGATATGTCAGTATTGTGTCGAAGTCAGCCATAGTTGGCAGAAAATCTTCTAATAGAAGAGGTTCTTCTCTGTCAGTTCTGGCAAATAGTGTTGAGTTTCTTAATGTGGCTTTTGTGTAAGTTGTACTTGCGATGCTTATTATCTGGTTTCCTTTTGCTGGTGAGTCTTCTATGTCGAATGAGACAAGCCGGTCACCTGCGGCAATATCTGTTACCGGAGAAGCTCCGATGGTCTGTGCGAAGTTTGCTCCGTGCTTAAGCAGGTACTCGCCTAAAGTGCCGAAATCGCCTGGAATCTGCTCCCCTGCCCAAGATCTTTCTACAAGAAGGTACTTTCCGCCAACGACTCTTGCGCCGGGGAGGTCTTCAACGTTTTTCCAGTTGCCGGGGGTTTCCCAGTCGTGAAGAGTTTCTTCCAAACCTGCCACTAAGGTGCTTATCCTTTCTATAGAATGCCCTCTGTGGCCTGCTTCGTTCACTCTGCGGAATGCTTCCCAGGCTTGGATCATTTGATAGACATCTAGGAAATGGCCAAGATTTTTCCTTCTAATGTTATTTGGGGGCGAGAGCAATCCGTAGAGAAGGTGAGACCTTAATTCCTCGTTGCCTGGAACACGCATTATGCGCTCTGTCGCATCTGAAGCGGCTTGAAAGAGGGGAGTGTGAACAGAACTCACTTCGTGGCCGCCCAACAAATATGCCACAACAGCTCTTCTTTCTGGGCTTGTAAATGTATCAGGGGTCAAAACTTCTCTGAATCTTTCAACTACGCTTTGGAGGATCATTAAACCGTGGATTAATTCGGTCTCCAGGTGATCTCTTGGAGGAATTGTTCGGCCACGGTGTTTTTCGTACTCCTGGTTGGATAGTGCTTGATGGATTGAGTCATGGTCTATGTTTGTTCTTCTTGAGATTTCGTTTACATAAACTGGCAAAACGTCTCTTGGCACACCTTGTAAATCTTTAGCCATTCCCCTCAGGAATTCTGAGACGGCTGCCGGACCGTCAAGCTTTCTGCCCTTTAGTTTGTGAGACATATAGTGTTCAAAGATGGGAACTCCTTGAGATAGAATTCTCGCGAAAGCTTCTTTGCCGCCTGTGCCTGTGTCAAATAAAGTTGTTCCGGGAGTGCGCTCTCTTGTTAGGATGTCTGCGGGATCTTGGCCATCTGGAAGGAGGCAGACATAGGTGTCTGAACTGCCCAATAATTGTGCTGAGGCTTTATCTGCGGCTGTTTGTCCGGCACTGTCGCCATCAAAAGTTAAGAAAATTTCTAGGCCCGGATGTCTTCTCCTTAGTGTCTCTGCGTGCTGACGGGTGAAGGCTGTTCCCCCTACTGCGATGGTCGGGAAATCCGCTTGTTGTCCGGTGACTGCATCCAAATAGCCCTCTACTACAACTGCTTGCCTCTCGGCCTTGATTAGTGGGGCGGCTTGGGTTAGTCCGAAGAGGACTTCTCCTTTTCTGAATACCGGGCTTTCTGGAGTGTTGAGGTACTTTGGAGCTTTTGGGTCTCCAGAAAGATCTCTTCCTGAAAATCCTACTACCCTGCCGGTTGGGTCTGTTATTGGGAATATTATTCTATTGCGGAAGTAATCGTAAAATCCTGAGTGATCTCTTCTTGCGTGGACTAGGCCTGATCGTTCTAATGTTTCTAATGAGATGCCTGCGTTTGATCCTGGGCCGAGGGATTGGAGAAGATAATCCCATTCGTCCGGAGCGAAACCAATTCTGAAATCTTCTGCGGTGGCTGATTCTACTTTTCTCTCTCCAAATAGATAATCTTGTGCGCTGGAATTTGAGTTTAGGGCCCTTTGGAATAGCTTTGTGGCTGTTTCTAGGGCTTCGTAAAGAGGGGCTGTCTCTATGGCTCTCGCGTGGTCTTCTCCAGAGAATTTTACGTGAAGACCTTTGGTTTCTGCGACGGATCTTACTGCTTCAAGGAAGCCCACACCATCTCGCCTCATTACATAACCAAAAACATCGCCGCCGGCGCCGCAGGCAAAGCATTTGTAAATTCCCTTTTGAGGGTTAACGTGAAGGGAGGGTGTATGGTCTTGGTGGAAAGGACATAAGCCCGTGTATTCTCTTCCGCTCCGCCTTAAGGGGACGTTTGCTCCAACAATGTCTACGATACTTGCTGCTTCACGAATATTTGCAATATCGACATCGCTCACCCTGCCCATAAGAATTGAATTTTAGACTAGTTTATTAAGTTATTTGTGGGGAGATACTACATCCCTAAGTTCAAATTTTCGACACAATTATAAGTCCTGAATTATTGGTTTAACTGAAAAGATGGTTGATAAAGTCACGCAGCCGAGCTGGTGGATAAAAGATGAAGAAGTAAATAGCCCTACCGGGAAGATGATTCTTGGGGGAATTTTTGGATTTTTAATTGGGATAATTATTGTATTTAGTTTTTCTCGGCTTCTTTTGGATAATCTTGGGGGGTGGTGGGGAATTTATGGGATTGCTGCTGGGTTTGTTATCCTGGGGGCGGGGTTTGGGTGGGCCTCTGCGCAAGAGAGCCCACAAAGAGCATACAGGAAACCTGATATCAATTATTGGAGGACGTAAGAGTTATAAATGTAGTTTTCCGCTTAGTGATATGCCAAAAAAGAAAGGTGATGCCAACGAATCTAAAGTCTTTGCCTGGCTTGCGACGTTCTTCACGGTTATTGGGTTCATTATTGTTCTGATTTTGAAAAAGAATGATGAATATGTTACGTATTATTCTAAACAGGGAATTGTGCTGTTCATTGGGTTTGTGATTGGGGGCGTTTTTCAAGCCGTGCCTGTGATTGGGCAGTTGTTTGTGCTTTTTGTTGTTGTGCTTTGGGTTTTCTCATGGGTGAACGCGCTTTCAGGAAAAAAGAGACGTACTTGGATTGTTCAGGATCTTGCTGAGAGAATTAAACTTTAATTTTAGATAATTCTTCTTTGAGAACTTTACCTTTATCTTCTCCCAAAAGTTCAGTGGCTTTCTCACCTGAGATGTTCAGGACATTTGAAAGAGTTTGAAGTTCTCTAATTAAAGTGGATATCTCAGAGTCTTCCAGAGACGTTCGCGAGAGAATTCGCCAACCACCGAGTTGGTGAGTTGCAATCATACCTTCGTGGCCGAGAATGCTTGCGATGTTTTCTTCTTCCAAAACTGAGTCGTAAGATAGCTCCTGCAAAAAGAATTTGGATTTCTTTAAATCTAAGATTGTATAGTCTTTTATTACCAAGTCTGTTTCTCGTTCAACTCCTAAAGTTATCTCTTTCATTCGCATCCTCAGGAGAGTTCCTTCTCTGCCAAGTTCGATTAAGGATTTGGTTAGGTCTTCGGCTAGTTTTAGAATAATCCTGCCTTTTTGGATAAGGGCGATTGCTTGTCGCAAGCTTGAAGAGCCACGTAGTTCAATTTTGTCAAGTCTGTCGACTTGTTTATCGAAGATGTCCCTTTGCTTGTCAAGCAGTTGAATATTCTCGTTGGCTCTGTGGAGAAGTTCTCCTGTGGGGATTAGGGGGTAGCGCACGTTTTTGTAATAGAGAGTTATTTCGTTTCTTCTTTCAGAAACAGCGATTGCGAGTGTGCCCGCCTGGCGAGCTGTTCTTTCGGCAGCCTTGTGTCGAGTGCCTGTTTCGTGTGTTGAAATTCGGCTGCTTGGGGTCAGCAAAACGTTTGCATAATTAATCTTCTTCAGGTCTCGGCTGAGAATGATTGCGCCGTCCATCTTTGAGAGTTCTATCACTTTTTGCGGGCTAAACTTTGTGTTGAGCCAGAATCCACCGTCAAATAATTGTGAGGTGTGTTCATTTTCTAAGATTATCAGGCCGCCTTTCCCGGCCTTGAGTGTGCCATCAAGCGCTGCACGGAAATTTGTTCCTGGTGCAAGTGATTTTAAAACAGCAAATACTTCTTCTTGGGTCGCATTGCTGCCTTTGTTGTGATGATCAGTTATACTTTTTTGATATTCTTTTTTGTCCATTTCCTGCCGATGAATTTTTAGAAGAACAATCTTTTTAAATGTAACTTCTCTTCTAATACAATAAAATGAAAAAAGAGGAACAAATAAATCTTTCTGATTTGACATCAAATGCGCAGCAGCGCGACAAAACAAAGTTGACTCATAGATTTATTACCGCTTTGTCGATAGTTTCGATAATCGGTTTTCTTGGAATTATCAGCGATACCTTGTTTGGTTTTGATTTGAGCGGCTATGACGAAGCAGGCTTGATGCTGGTAATCGGAGCGGGGATGGTGCTTG
>JAHIWJ010000191.1 GCA_018816205.1 Nanobdellota archaeon | reverse complement strand
CTTTTCCCTCTGATCTTTTTCTTTCAACTAATTCCTTTTTTTTCTCAACGTCCTTGCGAAGACTTTCTATATCAAATCTCATTTCTTCTTCGGACATTTCTAGTTGTTCTCCGTCAGGCATTCCTTGCTGAACTCCTCCTGACATGGAAGACGGGTCTAAAAATTCTGCCATATTTATAAGTTACTTTTTATATTATTTGAACTAAAACTTTTTATACTTGAACCAATGTCGCTACCACTTTTCTTCTTCGCTCCACTGTATTTGATATCCACTGAGTATAATGGAAAACCAGCCATAGCAGACATAATTTTTGCAACTCTTTCGGTCGCTGGCTCTTTCGATAACGCTCCAATTGACGTCTTTCCTTTTGTAGCAAATCCTAATTGTCTCATTCTATAACTTGGAATATATGGAAGAGCTCCTTCTGGTGGCATTCCGATGGAGGTACCAAGACCAGCAAATCCTGTAGCTGGTGGAACAACGGACTCTATCAACGATCTTGTTGCATAACCAGCCTTCTTGAGTGGACCAGCGTCTTTCTCCCATAGAGGTTGTCCGAACATTCCTGTAGCTCTTTCTTCTTTAAGGATCGATGGAAGTATTAAATAATCAAGCATAACTTGTCCGTCTGGAGTTTTAAGGAATGGAGACTTATCTATAATACTGGCTATCGTTGTGCCATATCTATCTGCGTACGTTCTCTCGGTTGGTTGCAATGCATTCATCGTATAGTGTGGAAGCATGTTCGCAACATTCAAATATAAAGGATTTTCTTCAAAAAATGGAACTCTCAACATTCCTGGTTTATCTAACCAAGAATAATATTCACTTTCAAGAGCTTCTTTTTCCAATGGACTTTTTCTTCCAGAAAGTTCCTTCAACATAAACTGAATTCTGTTATAAAATGCTGGATTATACATTAACGTTTTTGCAGACAACGCAGTCATTCCATAGGCAAATGAAACGAAAGGAAATCCAGCCAATGGAAGTGTTCTCATTATCTTAACAAATGATGGCATAGCCAAATAGTTCATGTAAGTTTCCTGTGCAATCTCCATCGCTTTAACAGGAGAAAGCCTGTAACTCTCTCCAGCTTTCGTAACATCTGAAATATCTATCGGCATTCTTTTCGCTATCAGTTTTAATTCCTTGGAGCTAATACCATTTTTCGTAAGATGTAACGCCAGTCCAACTCTATATGTCTGGTCAACTCGCGCGTAAGCTTCCATTGCAGTTGTTGATGCTTTGTAATATAGTGCAGCTGCTCTGTTTCCATTCTCTCCCATCTTCTTCGCTTTCTCTAAAAACTTTGAATATGGACCTCTCATTATTTCCTCTGTTAGAAAACTTGTTCTTTCTACGTGTTGAGATGTTCTTGCGACAGTCCTAAGTTCTGGAGAAAGCGATATTTGAGAAGACAAAACTCCAATAGCATCGTCATATGCTTTCTTCAATCCTTCAACTTCTTTTAAATTCACACTTCCATTTTTAAGCGCTACATTTACTGTATCATCTAAATATCTTCTGCTGTCTAAAATTGCTGCTGGTTTAATTCCGAATACAGCTTCAAATGCATCTGAAAATTTCTTTATCGTCTCCACCCACTTGTCTTCTCTAAAAAATGGAGCCAGTGCCTTAGCGTCTCTGCTAGTTGTAACTCCAATCGCTTCCTTCATCGCTCCTAAGAACTTTGTCGATGTTACATTTATTCCCATCATAGATGTCATCGCCATATTTCCAACGATAGCATTTGTTCCAGCAGTCAAAAGATTTCCACCTATCTTTGCAACTTTAAATAATCCTGTATATGTACCATAAATTTCTAAACTTTTTTTAGCCTTGGGATTCATCAACAACTTAGCAACCATCTTATCATAAGCTTTAAATCCAGATTCATAATACATAAAAGTTTCTGCCATGCTCTTTTTTTCTGCATCTCCAAGCGCGCCTAATTTTGTAAGATTCTTTGCGTCTGTTTCAAACAAACTTTTCATCGTATCTATTTCTTTCTTTATGGCTTTTTGAAATTCCTTTGTTTCTTTGGCAACTCTCTCCGTTTCAACCTGAACCTTTCTGGCGTCTATGGCTCTCATAGTTTTCAAGTCTTTACCGTCAATCCCTTTGCCGAACAACAACGAAGTGGATTCAGAAATCGCTTTACTTGTAATTTCCTTTGCAGACTCCATTGAAGATTTAAGTTGTCCAACGCTATCATAATCAAACAATTTATTCAACCCTCTTCCGAATGAAGACTGTCCAAGCTTCTCTGTCATCTGTGGAAAAAATCTCTTCCTCTCCATGCTATTCTTCAATGCATTATTTATCGTATCTCCAGTTAACTCTTCGTATTCCTTTGTAGATTTTATAATTTTTTCATCAGCCTTTTTATATAACTCTGAAAGCTTTTTAAATTTTGATGTATCGGCTACATCTTTCTGTAGTCCTAATCTTCTTCCTACCCATGTAGCCTTACCTAACAGATTAGACTCAGCTGCCACCTTTGCCCCTTTAGTTCCAGCTTTCATGGCTCCTACGGCAACTCTGGGAACTAACGCGCTTGTTCCCAACGTAGCCCATGCCACAGGATCAAGGGCTATATCCAAAGCGAGACCTAGCGGTATAGATACAAGGTCTCTCTGTCCATAGCTCTTCAGTAGGTCGGTCATCGTACCTTCTTCTTCTATGTTTGCTTTTATATTTTCAAGCAACCCCTTCTCTGTTCCTTTCCCCAACAAACTCTCTATGGCGCCAACAACGGAGTACAAAGGCGTACCTAAAGTCTTCAATCCTTTTCCTATTAACCCCTGATCTCTTCTGTCGTCCACGGTCTCCAATTTATCTTCTCCCTCACCGCCATCGTACCATTGCTCTTTTAACTTTTCAGACTTAGCTACTTCAGCAGACTTTTTAAACTTCAGTAATTTTTGTTGAGCAGAAATATCATACGCAGTCGGACTAAGACCAGACCCATAAGCAGTCTGAGATTTTTTTAAAATATCCTGATATTTTTTTATGCTATCTTGATAAGTTTCCGCCATCGTTTTAAAATTTAACTTCTTTAAACGCTTACGAAGTTATTGTATCATAATATATAAAATGTTGACAATTAAACAAAAGATTTCTGATTATTTTGCTGGCGTCACGAAAACAATACCGATGCCTAAGAGGACAATAAAAAAACATGATTAAGCCAATATACTATTCCTTCTAACAAATTCTTTCAATCTTTTATACGCTTTGAATTTAACTGTCGGAACCGCCTCAACTAAATATATCTCTCCATTCTTTATGTTCCTAACATTCCTTTTCTTAAACATTATAACCCTAAACTTTCCAAACCCAGGAAGTTCAACCTCTTTACCGTCTCTCAAATCTCTCGCCACCATCCTCATGATTCCTCTGTAAACATTCTTTACCATATCCAGATCATTATACCCAGACTCAATCGCTAAATTACTATAAAATGTGTGGCTATTTTTTAGTCCCGACATAAACTTCATTTAAAATTTCTAAATCTTTCCCAGAATTCCTAAGATACGTTCCATTCATAAGCTCTATCGCAGAAAGCAAATCACACCTTGCATCTCCATATTTCTCTTCCCCAAAAAAGTTCTTAAACATCCCAACAAAAATAGAAAAATCTTTAATCAAGCAATTCCCTCCCGCTCCCCTTCCCCCTTTATCAATCGGTCTTGTATGAATTTTATTTATTCTAGGCTCAGCCAATATCGCTTTTATTACATCATCCCAATCCGCCCCCATTTCCTTACACAAATCATAAGACATATTAAAAAAAACATTCTTCATAAGAAAAAATGCATTATGTATATATTTTATCAACGTAGATTCCTCATAAGAAACAACATTAGAAAAACTTGAAGCTGGAAAAGTACTCATAACCATAACGGCTAAGTTTACCAATTCGGGATTAGTTTTATCTGCCACTCCAATAATATTCTTTTTCGGAAAGTCCGTATCTTCCTTAGCAGTATTTTCATCTAAAAACTCTGGAGAATGAAATACCGTTAGATTACTAAACTCAATACTCAATTTACCTAACACTTCAGATGGAGTGGTGGACTTTATAACAACAACCG
>JAHIWJ010000190.1 GCA_018816205.1 Nanobdellota archaeon | reverse complement strand
TGCGGCGTTTCCGGACCGCATTATGTTCTGGCTGAGACGACAGATGGGGGCGATAGTTGCTATGGCGGAGGAGACTGTAATGATTCCATACAGTGGTTTATTGATGTTGACGAAGCTGATTGCATTACTCCGACTGGGGGCAGTCCTGGCGGGGGCGGCGGGGGTGGCGGCGGTGGAGGGCTTCCATGTGAAGAAGTTTGGGCTTGCAATCCTTGGTGGAGCTGTGTTAACGCTAAGTCTGCACTTGAAAAAGGAGACTTGAGCGGGGATACTTATAGGGACATTTCTAGTGAATGTGCTGAAAGCGGGTGGGGGCAGGATACTTGCGGTTATCAAGAAAGAGGATGTATCGACATTAAGGAGTGCGGCCACGCTTTCTTAAAACCTGTTGAACTTCAGGCCTGTTTCTATACTAAACAGCCGAATTGCTTCGATGGAATCAAGAATTGCCACGATGGCAGCTGCGAGTTTCTTGCTGATTGCGGCGGTCCTTGTGAGCCTTGTCCTTCTTGTTCAGATGGTGTTCAAAATCAGGGGGAAGGCGGTGTTGACTGCGGCGGTCCTTGTCCGACTCGTTGTGAACGGGAGGCACCTTCTGAACCTCAAAGACTTAGCGTTATCTACATATTTATAACGCTTATCCTTCTGGCTATTCTTGGAATTAAGCTCTATCAAACGCTGAAAGTCATAGGGCCTTCTTGGATGAAAAGATGATGTGCCCTGTTAAAATCTGTTTTTGTTGTTTAGGATTTCCACTTGAATTCGACTTTCGCTCTGCTTTAGTCGAAAACCCTGCTCGCAATTGTCTATAAATTAATTTGGCATTGTTTTACCCGCCCACCCACCCGATGCGATATTGTTGGGGAGTTGGGCGGGATGGACAATATCGCCTAATGTCAAATTAATTTGATTTACTCGTCGCGTAGTGCGCTTTGCTCGCGACCACGCGCCGAAATTATTTGATGTTACTGGCATGTAATCGCTCGCTTGCTGCGGCGCGTCGTTTCTGACTTTTTCAACAGAGCCAAGACGATGGAAACAAATAAAAAGGAGAATTTTTCTCCCTTGTAATGGCTTTGAAGTTGGCTTTAAGAGTTTTGTATGTTTTGTTAGTTTTTTCTCTCGGCTTTTTGATTGGGCAAATCTGGGATTCTGTTTTTTATGGAGGAGTTACCGGATTGGCTGTTGATTCTCCTTCGGACATTGTGAGTGATGACAGGATTCTTGTTTATCCGGACAGGGTTATCATTGAGGTTGAGGGAGCGAAGCTTAGCACTTACGAATCCACCGGGAGCATGCTCCCGACGCTGGGCGCAGGAGTCAGCGGGATTAGCGTCGTGCCTTCATGTCCAGATGAAATAAACCTCGGGGACATTGTGAGTTTTGAGAGAAATGGTCTGCTTATTGTACATCGGGTAGTTCAGAAGGGTTTTGACAACCAGGGGGTTTATTTTGTTACCCAAGGAGATAACTCTCTGGCTGATGACGGCAAGGTGCGGTTTGATGAAATTGAAAGGGTTTTGATAGCTCTGGTGTACTAAATTACTTCTCCAAAACCGATTAATCTCCAGTGGCCTTGGACTTTTCTTGCTATGCCAATGTTGTCTCCCCTGAAGATTATTGTGGGAACTTTTAGGTCGATTGTCGCTTCTTTTTCGTTGATTTCTCCGATGGTGCCGCCGGTGATTGAGGTGTTGATGCTTAACATCAATAGTTCTTTTTTCTCGATTCTTTCCACTTTTATTTGCGTGCTTGTGCCGAAGACCTCCGGGAAGAGGGTGTATTTTATTCTTACTCTCTGAGAGTTTTCAGGAAGTTTGTCGACGTGGGAAAGAATGTTGCCTGAAAGCAGGTCTCCTTTTCCTAAGGCCATGTCGAGAGAAGTTTCGACTGCCATGCTGCCGCCTGGAGTGAGTTCTGTCACACTTTTTGAGCCCTTAAACAACCCGAGGATTTTTGTGTTTATGGGCACTGTCTTTTTTTCTCCGCTTTCACCAATGATTCTTCCCGGGCGGATTTCAATTTCGTCGCCAACTTTTAAGATACCTTGTTTTAGTGCGCCCCCCAATACTGCTCCCTTGAGATTTTTTGGCGGGGTTCCTGGTTTGTTTATGTCAAAACTGCGGGCAATCATGAATATTGGTTCAGCGTTTATTTTTCTTTCTGGAATTTTGAATTCAGTTATTGCTCTTAGTATTTCTCCGATGTTAACTCCCTGTTGTGCTGATACCGGAATAATTTCTGCAGAGCTGTATTTTTCTCCTAAGAATTTTTTTATTTCGTTGTGGTTAGCCTTTGCTTTTTGTTTGTCTACGAGGTCTATCTTGTTTTGGACGACCACGAGCTGCTCGACTTTTTTTGCCTGGAGGGTCATTAGGTGTTCTCGAGTTTGCGGTTTTATGCCTTCGTTGGCAGCTATTACAAGAATTGCAGCGTCAATCAATGTTGCGCCCGAAAGTGTTGTTGCCATCAGCATTTCATGGCCGGGCGAGTCGATGAATGAGACCTGCCTTATTGGAGTTCCTCTCTTCTCTATGTTGTAATCCTTGTTTTCCTTGTAGATTGTGATATCTGCGTAGCCGAGTTTGATTGTAATCCCCCTCTTTAGTTCTTCGGAGTGCGTATCTGCCCAGCGTCCGCTGAGCTGCTTAAGCAGGGTGGTTTTGCCGTGGTCTATATGACCAAAAATGCCGACATTTATTGTTTCTAGTTCTGTCATGAAATTAGTTGGAGAAAGGGTGTTTTAAGGGTTTTGGTCTGATAATATTTTAGTTTATGCTGAGAGAAGTATCTATGCTTTTGCTTCTGGGGCGGTTTTAGCTGATTTTTCTTGAGGCTTTTCTGCCTTTGCTTCTGGTTTTTGCTCTGACTTTGCTTCAGCCGGTTTTTCTTCGATAAGCCTTTGTGTATTTTCTGGTTTTTGTTTTGGTTGATTTTGCTCTGGGAAAATTTCGGTGAGTTTTTTTGAGCCTTCTTTGATTACATTCATGTTAACTTGAACTGTTTTTTCGAAGACAGTTTTTCCGCGGACTGTCTTTCGCAGTCTTAGGCCTTTTCGTGCTCGAGGTTTTTTCTTTTTTAGGCCTTTTGGTTTTGACCACATACCCCAACCCTTTGTTAGCAATACTCTTTTCAAGCCAATTCCTTCTGTGTCGCCGTCCATTGGGAAACCTGCGAAGTCAGTTCCGCCTGTGATTTGAAATTCATAGCCTTCTAGTTCTGGTTTTATTTTTTTCCCCGGGATAATGTCTCCAATGGATTTTCCTGCGAGGGTTTCTGGTTCTATCTCTATCTTCCAGGCTTTTCCTTTTTCTGAGATGTTTAGTTTTAATGTCATGGTGATTTGAGGTGGAGACAGGGGTTTTTAAGAGTTTTGATTTGGGCTTTGCTGAAAATCTTTTTTGGCGAAGTTTACGATTCCCACATTTTTTCCGCTTTCAGCGGAAATCCCTCCTTAGCCACCCCAATTCCCTTCGCCCTAAACTCCAGGTAAATTTCAATTTCTGATTTTTTCAATAAAGCTGATTTGGGCGAAAACGCTCTTCTTATGGATTGCAGGGTTTTGTTTGTTTATCCCATGGGAATTGGTCTTGAAGAGTTATACAGCGGTTTTTTCCCGTAAACTGCAATGCCCAAGTTAAAATGCGCTCTGCCAGTGCTGCTTTCTATGTCGTGCCATCTTTTTTTTAATTTATTAAACGTGAGATATGTCCTCTCTATGGGAGAAGGGTCCTCAAAGTACATTTTGTTTTTGCTGTATCCAATTGCTACGACGTAATGGCCGTCATTCCAATCATTTTCCCAATCAACATCCTTTTTTGCAGACCATGCCTGAATCAGAAGGATGACTGGAATCTCTTTGTCTAAAAACCTCTTAACCTGGGAGATGCTCATTTTCTGCGAGATGCATTTTAGATTGTATTTTCTTAGGACTTTCAGGATGCCCTTTGTGGGTGTGCCACAGTTACTGGTTTTTGCAAGTTTCATTATTCTGTCTCCTCTGATGTCTATTCCATAGTATGCCAACACTGATTGCGCTGCAGTAGAGCCACAATCGTGGTCGTACACTTGTCTAAGTTTTGGGAAATTAAGGATTTTCATTTACTCTTTCCGAATATTTTTTTGCTGTCGATATCGCAGTTTCTATATCTTTGAGTGCGTATCTCCAATTGTCGCATAATTCAAAGATTGCTTTTGTCATTAAGGCGATTCTTGAGCCCTCATAATAGTTTGTTAGTTCAGTAACTACATTTGGAAATCCTCCCGCCCTGTAAGCCGCTTTCGCCATTAATATCGCTTCGTAGGGAATATCTCTTGACTGGAAGGTTATTTTATTTCTGACTTCCCGGGAATATTTTATGAATTCTTTGGCAGGGAATTGTTGTTTCATCTTACATTCCCCAGTCGTCTTTCTTCTTGCGTTTAATTTCTGCGATATCCTGCAGGGTTTTGATTTCGCCTTGCGAGAGAAGGTCCTTGTTGTTCTTGAACTTTTTGAATTGTGACTCTGAAATGTCTACATAGAGGAACCTGACTGTTTTCAGTTTTCTTTCGAAGTTTATTCCTGGAAGAGCTATTGCGACTTCCTGGCCTTCTGCTGCTTCCTGGACAGAGTTTTTTTCTAACTGGAGAGATTTTACTCGTGTGAGTTTTTCATCATTTTCATCTATCAGGGGCAGTCCAACTTTGAGTTTTCCAGCGCAGATTTTTACTCCGAAGATTGCAGGGTTTAGATTCCGGAAGACATATTGATGGAGAATTTCCAGCTTGCAGATTTGAGCGAGTTCCATGAGGCGGGATTTTTCTATTTCGGCCATTTTGTTTTTTCTCCAGGCTTGGAGGTCTTCGATTAACTTGTATACTACTTCGTTTGTAAGGACTTTGATACTGCCGGGTTCGACGTCTTCTTCGATTTCAACGTTAAATCCGATGATTATCGCATCAAGCGGGTTTATTTCTTCATTTGCCCGAGCAGAGATTATATCGGTCTTTCTTATTGGGCCGATTCCTGCTTTTACGATTTGGATGTTTTCCTGCCTTAACAATGTCAGGAGTGCTTCCAGGCTTCCGAGTGAATCTGCTTTTGCGATTATGCCTTTTTTGTCAAGGTCAAGCGTGTGCGAAATTTCTTTTTTGAATGTTTCTTCGATGGAATGGAGGTTATTTTCTATTTTCTGGAAGGGCATGCCTGAGAGGATTCCTTCTTTGTTTGTTAGGTGCAGGCGAAGGCCTGTTGCTGCGGTCGCTTTTTCTTTTGGGCGATATTTGAATGAAAGAGGTTCTATCTCTTCGATGGCTCTGACCTTGGAAACGATTAGTTCGTTGAGGCTTGCGATGGCGATTTCGTCTCCTTCTTTTAATTCACCGTCGTAGAGAATGGCTTCTATGGACTCCAGGGATTTTCCTTTTTTGACTTCGAGGATTACTCCTTTGGCTTCGTTTGAAACTTTTAGTCTTTCTTTTAGGAATCTTTGTGAAAGGCCGCAGAGAGTCAGGAGCAGTTCTGGGATGCCTTCTTTTGTTCTGGCTGAGCAGGGAACGATGGCGATTTTTTTTGTGAAGTCGGTTAGGTCGCAGAATATATCGGAGTCGAAGCCGTGTTCGTGGAGCGCGCCTTGGAATGTTAAAAGTGCTTCTTGGAAGTCCTGTGTTGTGTGCATTGACTGGGATTCTATGGATTCTTTGAGTGGTTTGTCTCTTTGTGCGCGCCATCCTGAAATGTTATCTATTTTGTTAAAGGCAATTAGAAAGGGTGTTTTGTTTGCTTTGAGAATCTGCAGGACTTCGATGGTTTGCGGTTTTATGCCC
>JAHIWJ010000189.1 GCA_018816205.1 Nanobdellota archaeon | reverse complement strand
GCGGGGATAAAACTGAAACTGGGAAGAAATAAATTGTTGGGACTGATTCAATTCTCGAGGGATATCACGAAGAGTTGACTATATCCTAAAAATGTCTCTCAAGCACAAAAAACCAGTAATGGTTGGAGAATCAAGCGCGATTAAAATCGGAATTGAAAACCAAAGAATCTGGAAAGAATGGTTCATTCCTTATTTCAAATTTATTAAAAGCAATCCACAAATAAAAGCTTTCTGTTACATAAACTGGGATTGGGGCAAAGACTGGAAAACCCCTCGCTGGATGAACGCCAGAATCGAAGAAAACGAATACGTAAGAAAAAAGTACATAAAAGAATTAAGCAAAAAGAGGTACGTCCATTACAAAACAAAAACCCTATAAACTCCCCGTACGTCTTATTAACATCAAAAGAGAGTGAAAATGAACCTCCAAAAAGAAATTCTGGAAATAAAACAACGAAATAAAAGAGTCGAGGCCGATAAGGCTTGGGAAACCAGCTTTACAAGAAAAATAATCCTCGCCCTAATCACCTACATCTTAATAACTTTGTTTTTCCTGGTCGCAGAACTCCCAAAACCTTTCATTAACCCAATCGTCCCAACCGTTGGCTTACTAATCTCGACATTAATACTTCCAGTCTTCAAAGAAATTTGGCTAAAAAACGCCTATGAATAAAATGAAATACGACATAATAACCTTCGGCGGAGCAGTTGTTGACGCATTCATCTACACAAACGTCCACGAAGTCAAAAAAGAAATGTGCTATCCCGTCGGAGAAAAAATAGAAATAAACAAATTGCACTTCGAAACCGGCGGCGGCGGAACAAACACTGCAGTCTCCTTCGCAAAACTCGGCCTAAAAACCGGCGCAATAATCAAACTCGGCAAAGACGGCAACTCTCAGTTAATTCTAAACGAACTAAAGAAAAACAAAATAGACTTCCTTGGAAAACAAGAAGATGGACTAACAGACTTCTCAGTAATCCTCGACAGCAAAGAGCACGACCGCACAATCCTCACCTACAAAGAGAAATCCAACGACATTGCCCTGCCAGAAGTCTCATTAATGAAACTAAAAACCTCCTGGTTCTACTTCTCAGCCGCAGACAACAGCTCATTAGACACACAAAAAGCTCTCGCACTCTACGCTTCAAAAAACAACATCAAAATTGCCTACAACCCCTCGAGTTACCTGACAAAAAAAGGAATAAACCACATCAAAAAAATCCTCGACCACACAGAAGTCCTAATTCTAAATGATGAAGAAGCCCGTGACTTAGTTCCCGAAGGCGACTTATTCAAAGGCCTCCACACCCTCGGCCCAAAAATCGTCTGCATCACTTTCGGCGGCCAAGGCAATAAAGTTTCCGACGGCAACCGAGTCTTAACTTCAATACCGAGAAAAATAAAAATCGCAGAACGAACTGGCGCTGGAGATGCTTTCGCCTCGGGCTTTGTCGCAGGCATAATAAAAACAAACGATATAGAAACCGCAATCAAAATAGGCTCACTAAACGCCGAATCAGTAATTCAAATCCCCGGAGCAAAAAACGGCCTCCTTACTTGGAAAGAAATCTCAAGTCAATTAAAACAAAATCTAATCAAAGTCAAAAGCGGCTAATTTTCAACCAAATAAAATATCTGGCTAATTTCTTCGTTTTCCCTAACCAAAACTTTCCTAAACCCCCTCCCTAGAAAATAACTCTTTATCTTGCCAGCATCACGAAAATGCCTATGGCTCTTTGTTTTTTCGACGACATTTCTATAAAACAACAAAAGCTTGCCAAAAAACCTCTTCAGCATCCTCTTTCCCTCATGACTCAAATAAGCACTGTTCTTGAAGCTCTCCAAAAATTTCTTTATGTTCTCAACCAAAAATTCGTGCTCCTCATCATTCAAATACATTGTCAAGGTCTCTGCAACAACAAGCGTCTTCTTTTTCCTATCAAAGAATCTCCCCAGCTTCTTAGACAAATCATCTTTTACCGAATCAATCGCAACAAGGTGATGATTCTTCTTTAACTCAATTCCATTTTTCTTCAAAATCGCCCTCTTCCTTTCAATTACCGAAGAAAAATCAGTTTCAACATAAACCAACTTAGAACTTCTCCGAGTTAAAACCAGTCCCCTCGGAGAATACCCGCAAGCAAGCTCGACAATCTGTTCAGGTTTATACCCTCTCATCAATTTATCCAACTCCCTTGACAAACCAATCCTCTTAACAAAAACCCTGTCAAAATAGCTCTTCGGCACAATCTTTCCAAAAAAATTAAACTTCTTTTCCGTTTCCTTGCTCACAAAATATTTACTAAATTTATCAACGTTTTTACTCGCCCGCATAAAAGCTACGGCCTCTGCAGTAAAAGCAACCTTTTCATTCCCCCTCATCAACAGCATAAATTGCAAAGCAATATAAATCTTCCTTGCTTTCTAAATAAATGAAAAAAAGAGCAGTCATTACACTATTCATCTTCGCCCTTATTGTAATGCTCGCCCTGTCATATTATTCCTATACAAATCAGGGCATCGTCTACGGCCTAACGACCAACAACATTAATTCGGTTATCGCGGATATTCAGTCCTACGGCGGCCTAGCAGCACTAATCGTCGTGGTTTTAGTAATTTTAGAAGTTATCCTGGCACCAATTCCTCCATTGCTTCTTTACATCATATCAGGCATTCTATTCGGAGCGTTCTGGGGCGGCCTGCTGGTTCTCATCGGCAATACGCTCGGAGCCCTAATAGCTTTCCTTATCGCCAGATTTATCGCAAAAGGTTACATAGCTAAAAAAATAGGAGAAGAGACCAAATCAAAGCTCAGAAAACAAACCAAGAAATACGGCCCTCTCGCAATATTCCTGCTAAGAGTAAACCCACTCACTTCATCAGACCTCGTAAGTTACTTTGCAGGCCTGACAAATATGAAAGTTTCACAGTTCCTAATCGCGACAACCCTCGGCCTGGCACCATCAATATTTGTCCAAACCTATTTCGGAGCAGATATAATAAAATCAAATCCCATTTTACTCTGGGGATT
>JAHIWJ010000188.1 GCA_018816205.1 Nanobdellota archaeon | reverse complement strand
AATATTTCCGGCTCATTGTGTACCAAACCTTAAACCTATTCTCCCCTTCCTTACCTCGTTCAATCTTCTCTATCTTTTCTGGCTTAGACAAAAAGCTCCTTACTAAACCCTCGTTTATCGGTCTCTCCCCAAGTCTACGATAAAAGTGCCTATCAAACTCTACCTTGTTTTGGTCAACTCCCTCAATTATCTTTCTTACCTCTTTTATTTCCATCTTACTTTATCCTAATCCCCTCAACGCCCTTAATAATCTTATCAAGCTCCTCAGGCTTAAACTTCTCAAGCGGCCGCTCCTCAGACAATGGATACGTCGTAAAATCCTGCCGTTCAAGGTGCTTGTTAATCGCAAAGAACGAAGAAAGAAGCCTCAGAAAAGCAATCTGATCCGCGTTATAATCCTTAAGATTCCCATGTATCAGTTTCTCAAACTCGCGCTTTATCATCTCTTCTGGATCTGGCAGACTCTTCAAATCAAGAATATTCCTCAAAAACAAAACAAAGTCCTGCGTCTTCTGTATCTTATCAATCGTCCAAGAAGGATTCAACTTTGCCAACTCATTCGAAATTTGCAAAAGCTCCTTCCACGTCACGCCTTCTTTAGTCATCTTCTTAACAAGAGGCGAATTCCTAAACCTCTCAAACGCCGGATTCTCCTTAATCTTCCTCTCAGCCTTCTCAATATTCAATATCTCGTCCGGCGCCGGAATATCAATAATCCGCTTCTTCCCTTTCTCATAGAACTTCATCAACGGCGCAATCTCCCGAATCAAAAAGTCAATATCATCAAACGTCAACTCCTCCCAAAACTTCTCCTGCAAAACTCTCAAAATATCATCCTTCTTCCTCCGCACGCTCTCAAGATTACTGCTCCAAACAGTTTCAACCCTGTCTAAAATAAAATCTTTCGACTTCTCAAAACCCTCAACATCCCCTTCTTTTACCTGCATAAACAAATCAACACAATGAGAAATAAACGTCTGAATCCTCCCATCATCAAAAGAGGAAAACTTCAACAACGGCGCAATTTCATCCATAATCTTCTTAACGTGCTGGGCCATATCAAACTCCTTAGAAACAATCTTCTTTATCATCGGCAATTTATCACGCACAATAAACGACTCTTTGTCAATCTTATCAATCCGCTCAATAACATGGCTCTCAACAATCTCCTTTTCCCTATCTGTCAAGTTCTTACTCAGAACCTCAAGCTCTTTCCCCAAGATCTTTATCCGAATATCCTCATACTCTCTCTTTTTATCAACCGTCTCAAGCTGATGCTCAACAACATTTGAAAATTCCCCAAACCGAAAGTCAAAAATCCGAAAGTCTTTCTTGTCATGCACACCGTCAAACACAGGCAACCATTTTCTATGCTCACAAGCAGACAAACTCCTCGTTCCCCTTCCAAGCATCTGCCAAAATCGAATATGAGAAAACACAGGAACCACAAAAACTAAATTGCAAACTTCAGGAATATCAATACCTGTATCTAAAACACCAACGGAAAGCGCGATCCTCGGACTCGATTCTTTCTGGAACCGCTCAACTGC
Organism: Nanobdellota archaeon; assembly: GCA_018816205.1. Classification (GTDB taxonomy): domain Archaea; phylum Nanobdellota; class Nanobdellia; order Pacearchaeales; family GW2011-AR1; genus UBA73. The sequence goes on along the minus strand of JAHIWJ010000188.1, from coordinate 1,078 downwards.
ATCCATATACTTGTCATACTTCGAAACAATTACCTCAACGTCCTCCGCCAAATTAGGGTAAATCTTGTTAAACGCTTTCCGCAACGCCTCAGCATGCTTCACATTAACACAAAAGAAAATGGTTTTAGCAGGTTTCCCATCATCAGAATTATAGCACCGATTCATAAACTCAGAAACAATCAACGCATTTGTCTTATCATCAGTAAACCGCTTTACAAACCTAGTTCCAGGAACCTCAAAATTCTCAGGGTCCTCGTCTTGTTTTATCAAATTCGTTCTAAGTTCTTTATCTAAACTAAGTCCTTTAATGCCAAGCTTCATGACCTTTGTCTCTAAAATAAAAGGATCATACGGAACAAGCACGCCATCTTTAACCGCTTCGTCATAATCGTACTGTGCCGTTGGCTCTCCCCGCTCACACTCAAACAAATCATACGTATTCTTAGCCTCACTTTTCGAAGGCGTCGCAGTCAGTCCAATCCTCAAGGAATCAAAATACTGCATAACTAAGTTCTGCTTATCATAAATCGACCTATGCGCCTCGTCAAACACAATCAAATCAAAAAAGCCCGGCCCAAATTGCTCAAAATAAAATCCACCCTTAGATCTTTTTGACATTAAGGTCTGAACTGTTGAAACATAAATCCTCTTGTCTTTACTAAATTCTTGTTCATTAAGTAATATTGCCGGCTCAGAACCAAGATGTTTCTGAAATCCCTTGTAAAAAGCGTTTCTTCCCAAAGAAATTCTATCAACAACAAAAAGAACATTCTGTATGTGCTTAGCACGTATCATCGATTCAACAATCGCCAACGCAACCCTTGTCTTCCCCGTCCCAGTTGCCATATTAATCAAAGCGCTCCGAAAACCAGAATTAAAATGATCCAAAATTCTCTTTGTAATTTCTATACTCTTAGAACGGTCAACTATCTTTGTGTTCACCTCAATTTTCTCTAGGTCTGTTTTCCTCCTAGAAAGATCAAGCCTCCTCTTCAAATCCTTCTGTGAAAAGACAATTCCGGAAGTCAAATCCCGCATTGGCTTTCCCTTCTCCTTAATGTACCATTTCTTTCCATTT
>JAHIWJ010000015.1 GCA_018816205.1 Nanobdellota archaeon | reverse complement strand
TTTCAGGATATTCTTCCTGGAGAGAGCTTGAAAAGGGCAAAGGTGCGAGAAGTCATAGAAAAATGGTTTAAGGTTTATGGGTTTGTGCCATGGGAAACGCCGATTGTGGAGTATGACGAATTGATGAGGCCGGATACCTTGCCCAGCGAGGGTGTTGATGAAGCGGTTTCTGATAGGTTTAAGTTGCAGGACCGGGGGGGAAGGAATTTGGGATTGAGGTATGAATTTACTTTTCAGTTGTCCAGGGTTTTGAAGGAGAATCCGAATATGAAGATGCCGATTAAGAGATTCCAGATTGGGGAGGTGTTTAGGGATGAGCCGATTTCAGCAAGGAGGTTCAGGCAGTTTACGCAGTGCGATGTTGATATTCTTGGAGATGCGACGGTAAATTCTGATGCAGAGGTTTTGGCTTGCTTTGGAGATATTTTGAAAGAGCTGAAGATTGATTTCGAGGTTAATGTTAACAACAGGAAGTTGTTGGAGGCGATAATCAAGAGTGTGGAGATTCAGAATGTTAAGGGGGTGATGAGGGAGCTGGATAAGATAGACAAACAGGGGGTTGACGAGGTGAAGGTTAATTTGAAGAAGTATGCGGAGACGACGCAGATTGTTACGCTGTTGAAATTGCTTGAGAAAGATTTGAGTTTCTTCAGGGAGAATGGGTTTGAGGGCGTCGATGAATTGTTGGAGTTGATGGAGCTTTGCAAGGCGTACGGGTTGAAGATTGGTTTTAACCCGAATTTGATTCGCGGTTTGGGGTATTACACTGGGAATGTTTTTGAGATTCGAGTTAAGGGCAGCAAGGATTCGATTGCTGGAGGCGGGCGGTATGATAAGAGCGTTGGGAAATACATGGGGCGGGAGATTCCTGCTACGGGAATTTCGTTTGGGCTTGAGAGAGTTACAGAATTGGCTCAAGTCAAGAGCGATTCTTTGCCCAAGGTTTTGATTTTGAGTATTGAGCAGGATTTGGCGGCGATTAGGCTTGCTTTGAAGTTAAGGAAGGAGGGAATTTCAACGGGAATTGATTTTAGGAAAATTATGAAGGGGATGGATTATGCTAATGCGATGAAGATTCCTTTTGTGGTCTTTCTTGGGGAGAGCGAAGTTGAGGGCAAGAAGTATAAGTTGAAGAATATGGAAACTGGGAAGGAAGAGTTATTGACGGAAAATGCGCTGATTAAGAAATTGAGGAAGTGAGTTTTATGAAAAGGTTAGAAAAGGAACTTGAAGAAAAAATAAAGGCCAGGGTTGTGGAACTGCTGAAAAAAGGAAGGCCAAACTGGGATTTGCCGCATACGCTTGCGACGGTTTATTGGATGAAAAAGCTTATCGAGGTAGAGGGCGGGGATGAGAAAATTCTTGTTAGTACGATGTACTTGCACGATATTGGTTATTCGGGGTTGTTTGGAAAAGTTGCAGGATATGATGACGTAAATAGCGCTTGGGAGAAACATCAGGAGATTGGGGCTTTGAAGGCACGGGAGATTTTGGCTGATTTGCCGTTTTCCAGCGAGGAAGTTGAGGAGATTGTTCATTTAGTTGGGGTGCATGATAAAATTGACTTGTTGAAAACTAAGAATGAGATAATGGTTATGGAAGCGGACACCTTGGGTCAGCTTGATCGGGAGAGGGTTGTTTCGACTTTTTCTATGGAGGACAGAGAGAGATTTTTGGATTATGTTGAGTCTAAAAGAGTGCCTAGGTTTCAGACTAAAACCGGGAAGAATTTTTTGAAAGAGTTTATTGAGAAAGAAAAGGAAGTTTTAGGATAGTTAGACTCTGTTGAAAACTTTTTGAATTGCTTGCGCCCACCCTCCCGCCCAGATTGTCCGAATTTGCCGTCGTGGCTGCGCAAATTCGGCAGCAATTTGCAAACAATTCGGCTTGCGCAGGTTTCGGATTCTCACAATAGTAAACCTCCAGTTCATGATTTTTTCAACAAATCCGGACAGTCAGAAAAGTTTATAACTGATTGTTAATCTCAACCTTTATGAGAATAGAACGAGAATATGAAGGAGATCCTTCTGGTTTGGTTAACGTTGGGAATGTTAAGGGAGATGTTCCTGAAAGAGCTGTTGCTCCTAGGGGATGGATAGAAGTGCCGGGTTTAATTCTCAAGGAGTATGTTATGTCTGAAGGTGAATGGACTGTTTCGAGAGATGAAGAGGAGGGCATTATCAGACTGCTTGGAAGAGAAGTTTTAGACAAAAAATTAAATCCGCTTGCCGGATTGGGGTTTGCAATTATCTCTGGGGGGATATTGAATGTTTGCAGATGGGATATCCAATATATTGATGTTGTTGTTCCCCAGATTTATACTTTAGAGGGCTGCGGGTGGGCACAGCAATCTGTAGAAAAAGCAGGCGCTTTTTGTAGTGGGGAAAAAAGAGTTTATGATCACGAAAACTGCGCTTGGCTTGCTTTTCTTGCTGCGGATAGGTCTACTCACAAGAAGGCACAGAGTGCTAAGACCCTTTATTTAAGTGCTTTTTGTTGTGTGTAATAAGTTTTATTAATTCTTTTTCCGATTCATCAAGATGAATAGAAAACAAAAGCATTCATTATTGAAAATAGTTTTATCAGCTTTGGCTGTGGCGGTTTTTGGATTTATTCTATTGAATGCAACTTTTTTGTTTGATTTTCTTTATCAGAGTCTGCTTAATTTGGTGGTGACACAGTTTGTTAGACTTAATCCTGATTTGGATTGGAGCTGGTATCCACCATTGAAACATCTTTCATTTGTTGTTGTGATTGGTTTGATATCGTGGGAAATTTTTAGTACGAAACTGAAGCTTATTTACAAGGCGATTTATATGACTGTTCCGACAGCAGTTGTTTTGGTGAGTGTTGGGATGTTTTTGTATCGCTGGCCCATAGTTGCTTATTCGTTAGGGGCGTTATTGGTTGTTGGGACTTTGTTTTGGTTTTATAGAACAAAGCAACCGTGGATTTATTATTATACTGTGATTTTAGTTGGTGTCGCGCTGGGGGTTTTTACTTTGATGGGTGGGGAGATTTAATTAGGTAATTGAATTTAATTTTCTAAAAATTAGCAGTGAATGAAGCTGACGGCCATGTTGTTGACATCAAGGATTTGGCCGTCGACGGTGACTTTGTTTGTTGCTTTGTTTAGTGTGATTGTTGCTGTTTCTTGGTAGACTTGCTGGCGATGTCTGAGCTCGCCGGAGGTGTAGAATCTTATTGTGTTGGGTCCGATTTGTGATGCGCCGTTGACGTCGTAGGTGTATGATATTCTGTCGCCGTTTTGTGCTGTGAACGATCCGCGGCCGTCGGTTGCTTTGCCAGACGGAACATACAAACTTAAGCGATTGCGGTTTGTGAACGTTTCTTCTCCAAGGTGTGCTGAGCCACCGCTGGCCCTGACTGAGCAGCTTTGGACAGATTCAGGCGGCCTGATTACAATTATCTGCTCAGGACTTTCCATGCCGTGTGTTGAAGAGGTAATGAGGTACCGACCGACATATTCTCCGGGGGAGAGTGATGTTGAGTCGATATTTACTTCGTATTTTAGAGTGCCTGGAAGATAGCCTTCATAGCCGTAGCCATAATTGTAATTTGTTGAACTGGTTTGAACTATCTGAACGTTTGGACAGGAATTGAGAAGTGTGCCGTTAGGCAGAAACCTGCAGATTAGGTCTTCTGGGCCGTCGAGTAAAAGAGTGATTGTTTGGAGGTCTAGAGTTTCGCCTGGTTCGATGTTGATTTCAATTTCGAAGTTTATTATTTCGCCTTGGATGATGTCATCATCAAGAGTGGTGAAATGGAGGATGAGGGCCTCGACGGGGCCGAGCATTAATAAAAGAAGGATGACGGAGAGTGTTACAAAGACAGATAATACTTTTTTATTTGTGAATCCCCTTTTCATATTTGAAATTAGTATTCACTTATATATAAATGTATTTCACTCGAGAGAAGTAGTAAAAGTTTAAAAGTTGTGTTTTCTTTTAGCAGATTTTGGTTGTTTTTTTGGGTTTTTGGATTGAAAAGATTTAATTAAACGTTTGTTTTGGTTGAACTATGGATAAATTGTTGAAAGAATTGAATGAGTTTTTGGGGAAAGCTGCTCCAGCTACTTATGCGGGCGGCGGGCCCGGAGTTGATCCAGAGAAAGCCGAAAAAGGTATGAAGGAATTAGAATACGGCGATAAAAATGGAGAGTGGTATTACAAAGATAGTTATGGCGGGTTTTTTCAATCGTGGGGGCGGGAAGTGGTTTGGCATGACGGAAAGCCTTTTTGGGTTCAGATTTATGGCGGCGGAATGGAACCTGAATTTTTCGATAACTTAGAGTTTACTCACTCTACTTTTGATTTCCTTAAGAAAGCATTGTCTGCCGGAGAAAAATTAAGTGCTTTTCAGCCTCGGGGGCCGAAGTCGTTTAGCGAGGGAGAATGGTCTTATGAATGTGACTGGCATGGTGACATTACTAAGTTTGAGGGAAACGAAATAATAAGA
>JAHIWJ010000187.1 GCA_018816205.1 Nanobdellota archaeon | reverse complement strand
GGGTTTGTAAATCTTAACTGAGATGTCTCCTTCGGCGTGCTTGCCTGACTGGTCGTAGAGAATTGTGCTGTAACTCATTTCTTCATTCGGGAGGGTGGATTGGTCGCTGAGTGCGATATCTATGGATTTCACGACTTGTTTTATCCTCGTCAAAGCGTTGGTTGAGCCTTCGTTGGTTATTTGACCCAGGAGATTTTTTTCGTATGCTCGGGCCGTTATGTCGTAGCTTCCTGCGGGGGCGTTATCTGGAATCTTGAAAGTCAGATTGAAGCTGCCGTCTTTTGTTGGGCCTGTGAAACTGAAGTCGATTCCTGGAACGGAAACTTCGACAAAACCTTGGACTGGATTACCGTTTTCTTTTTCCGCTTTGCCGTATACGGAAACTGATTCTGTTGGAGCAAATATTATTCCCTGGACGTTTAACGTGACGCCGATGACGTCGGTTACTTCAAACTTCTGGCTGTTTATAGTTTCTGTGCCAAAGGTTACTTTTAGGTGGCATTCTCCTTCGCTGCCTTGAACTAGGAATGTGTCGAGTTTTGCCGAGATGTCAATCTTTTTCTCTTCGCCCTGGGCGATGCTTTGTGGGCTTCTGTAGATTTCCTTTTCGCTATCTCCGCAGACTAGCGCAGAAGTAAGGAAGTCGCTCACAGGTGTTTGTGGTTTTAGTGTGATTGTTAGAGCGAAGTCGTCACCGAGGTTGTAAAGCGATTCTGTCTGCCCGATTAGAATCTCAGCAGATGTCACTGGGAGAAGCAGTAAAAAAAGCATTGCAAATATTACTGTGATTGTCTCTTTTTTAGCAGTATCCATCTGATTTTATGACGAACTTTGTATTTAAATTTGTTGTCTGGCTAATATTTATAAACAATTGTAGGTTTTTTTGTGCATGGAAAAAGCGTTTAGGGTGAACCCCTGGGAAGTTTCGGGGAAAGTGGACTATGCGAAGTTGATTAGTGAGTTTGGAATCTCGAAGCTTGATGAAAAAACTCTGAATCGGATAAAGAAACACACGAAGGAGCTGCATCCGATGTTGCGACGAGGAGTTTTTTTCGCGCACAGAGATTTTAATTGGCTGCTGGATGAATATGAAAATGGGAATAAGTTTTTTCTTTATACTGGGAGAGCGCCGTCTGGGAAGATTCATTTAGGGCATTTGGTGCCTTGGATTTTTACGAAGTGGCTACAGGAGAAGTTTGATGTTGACTTGTATTTTCAGTTTCCGAATGAAGAGAAGTTTTTGTTTAACCAGAATACAACTTATGAAAAGGTCCAGGAATATTTGGAGGATAACATGCTGGATGTGGCGGCGCTTGGGTTTAAGCCTGGAAGAACTCATTTTATTATAGACACGAAGCATGCAGACTTGTTGTATCCCGAGGCTGTGAAGGTTGCGAAGAAGATTACTTTCTCTATGGTGAAAGCTTCGTTCGGGATGAACGAGAGCTCTAATATTGGAGCTATATTTTACACTGCGATGCAGGCTGTGCCAGCGTTTTTGCCCTCGGTAATTAAGAAAAAGAAGATTCCGTGTTTGATTCCGCACGGAGTTGATCAAGATCCTCACTTTAGGCTGACGAGAGATATTTTACCTAAGCTTGGGTATTACAAGCCTGCTTCTATTCAGAATGCGTTTATGCCACCGCTGAAAGGTGTGGAAGGAAAAACTTCGTCTTCAGATGAAACTTCTGCGATATTTTTACATGACTCTCCTAAAGAAGTTGAGACGAAGATTAAGAAATATGCGTTTTCCGGCGGGCGAGACACATTGGAGGAACATCGCAAAAAAGGAGGAAATCCTGACGTTGATGTTTCTTTTCAGTATTTGAAGTTTTTGTTTGAAGAAGATGATTCTAAGCTCGCAAAAATTGAGAAAGATTATCGGAGCGGAAAGATGTTAACTTCGGAGTTGAAGAAAATTGCGATCGATAAAATTAACGCGTTTTTGAAAGAGCATCAGGCAAAGAGGGCGAAGATTACTCCAAAGATTTTAGAAAGAGACTGGTTGTGGAAGGTCTAGCCGTTCCATCTTTTATTGTCTCCACGAGTGTCTACGTGAGTGAATGTTTCATATCGACCGACGCCGCCGTTTGCAAATTGTTTGTCTGCTAATCTATAAAGAACGGCTTGAAAACCGTGCGATGCGATATCTGCGGCTTGGCCGGAAATATGCCTGCTTTTTGGAGATGATTTTTTTGTTCTTCTGTTATAAGTAATTGGCCTATAGTGGCAGTTGATTTCTATAGGATGTCCAAGTGCATCTCTTAATGTTTGCAATTCGCCTGGGAGTTTAGGGTCCAGCCTAATGAAAGCGTAATAAATCCCGCCTTTGTGACTGTGAACTTCCATTCCAGTACCCCTTAATTTTTTAGGGTCATGAACGCGTGCGAATTCTCCGAGATTGAAGTTTTCAGTTATATTTTCATCAATCAAATTCCTTGGAACTTTTATTAGAGGCGTGCCTGTGTTTGATGGGTCTACATACTCATTTGGTGTTTGGGTATCTGAAGGATTAATGACTTCTAATTGGAGATTGCCAATTTGGATATAATCTCTTTTTCTTGGTTCTTCGGCGAGAGCAAGTCTTCCGAAAGGGCTTATAGCTACCACTGTAGCAAGTCCTCCCCCTAATAATTCTCTTCGTGATATTGCTGTCTCCATTTTAAGGTATGGAGACTTTTAGGGCAGGGTATATAAACCTTTTGATAAGGTTGTCTTTTAGAAGTGGTTACAACTTTCTTAGTTGGAAAGAGCTGCAGTGTTGCATAATTCGAAAATAATTCCTTATCAATCAACTGTTAGTTACCAACCGCCATTTTTTCTTCAGCATACCTTTTAATTATCTGGTATGCCCAGAATTTTCTGT
>JAHIWJ010000186.1 GCA_018816205.1 Nanobdellota archaeon | reverse complement strand
GGCGTCCCAGTCGCCTGCCCAGTCTTTGACGCTTCCTGCGATGCTTTTTATTATTTCAGAGTCGCCGTTCATTAATTCAGGTGTTGGTTCTAGTTCGTCTTTTTCTACGTTGTAACGTACGAGGTCGACAAAGCCTTTTTCTACCAGAGGGTCTTTCGACCAGTGTTTTCTTACTTCGGTGATTGAGGCGACTCTTTTTTTTGTGTGAAGGCCGTCTGCTGTTTTTATCGGGGTTGTCTGGATTATTATGTCGGTCGCTTTGAAACTTGTTGGCGGGACGTTGAGGTCGTTGACGACTCTGTCGAATACGCCGTAGGGCGAGTCGCCGTGGATTGTGCCTGCGACGACGTTCGCTAGGGCGCCGACACGCATTGCTTCATAAAGTGCTTTTGTTTCATCTGAACGCACTTCTCCAATTATAAGTGCGGAGTCGCCCAGTCTTAAGGACGTTCGGATTCCTTCGGCTGCTTCGACTTCTGTTGTGCCGGAAGTTAGTGCGGAGCGCACTTTCATGCTGAGGATGTCGTAGCCCATGTGCCTGAGAGCTTCTATAGGGAGTTCTAACGTGTCTTCTATTACGATGACCCTGTATTTTGGCATGATTTCAAGCATTAGGCTTCCGAGCAGAGAGGTTTTACCGGACGATCGCGTTCCTGAAACTAGCAAGGTGCGAGAGCCGTCTATGAGAAAGCTGAGAAGGCCGGCAGTGAATGAGTTTATCATTTTGTTTTCGATGAACAATGGTAGAGTCCATGGCTGGTCTCTGTGACGTCTGAAAGCGTAAGCCAGGCCTTTTGGCGAGAGAGGTTGTGTTGTTGCGGCAACTCTTGCTCGTACGTTTTCGAGAGAGATGTCTGTGTCGAGTACGGGATTGGCTTCGTCCAGGGGACGGCCGGATTGAAGACGCAGTTTTGCAGCCCAGGAGTTTGAATCTTCGAAACTTGGGATGATGTTTGTGACGCATTCTTCGTATTCTTGGTGGCGGATGAAGATGGGGTTTTGAGTTATTGGAGCGTTGAGAACGACGTCTTGTATTTTTTCGTCTGCTAAGAGGAGTTCGATTAGTCCGAAGCCGATGGTGTGGCGGACTAGGATTTTCGCGAGAGAGTTTAATTGGTTGTTAGTCAGGGAGACTTTTTGGCTTTTTGAGAGCTCTGATAACATGTCTTTTGCGATGTTCATGAAGACTTTTCTTGTTCTTTCAGGGTCGGTGAACTCTTCTGACTTTGGGCGGTGCTCGGATAGGACATTTCTACCAAGGTTTAGGAGGTTGTGGTGCTCTTCGGAGAGGATAAATTCCGGAGGCATAATATGATAGAAATATTTTGGGTCGTTTTCCCTTTTCAGAATTGTGACTGCTATTTTTTCTCCTTCTTTGTTGATTTCGTACTGGTCGATGAGTTCAGCGTCTTCGGGAATTTGTGCTGCGAGGCGTGTGAATGTGAAGTTTGGAAGAATTTCCGGGCGGAAGATGGATTTGTAGATATCTCTTTTTCCGAAAGATGACTCGCTGATGAGTTCTTTTGATTCTTTGATTAGTTTGGAGTTGTTGAGGAGGTCGAATATTTTTTCCAGCAGCCTGACGTAATTGTGGAGATTTGATTTGTTTGTTGCCTGCCCTTCGTCGAGCTGTTTTTTGAGTTCCCGGATGCGGGTTCTTACTTCGAGGTAACAGCCGATTGGGTGCTGTTTTAGCAGACTGAAGAGATATTGGATGTCTTCGTAAACTTCAGAGGTGTTGCCGTAGATAGCTATTTTTTTTGGAGAAAGTATTTCCTCCTGCTTTACCAGGAAGTTGTAGAGGCGGGCGATTTCTGCAAGGAGCATTATTTGTTTGTTGGGGTAGTTGTAGTTTCTTTGCTGGACGAAGACAATTCTGGAGATGTTTGGGTTGTCTGTTAGGAGGTCGATTGTCCTTGTCATAATCTCGGGGTTTTCTGCTATGGACGGGACGAATGGCGCGCCTATTGCGTTGATGTACATTACGTCTTCGCCTTGTTCTCGTTCAACTTCTGTTGCGTAGAGTTTTGCCCCTTTTTTGAATTGCATACATTTGGAGAGATTGGGGAAATTAAATAGATTTGGGTTGTGGATTAAAGAGTTATTTTGTCCTTTTGCCAAGAAGGCCGATTTTTGTGAATTATTTCTAAGAGCATTAAGCAACCTTCTTTTCCTGTTTTCAGTTGGTGTGGTTCCTTTTTTCTTATTCGCAGCTTTTTAGTTAATTTAATTTGTTTGTTTCCTTTTAGAACCGTGCATTTGCCAGCGAGTACATGGTATTCTTCTTCAAGCTTTTTATGAAAATGTTTTGACGTTTTTGAGTTCGGAGGTAAGTATTGCAAAGCTGTTGTTTTGTCTTTCTGTCTGTTCCATCCGAAATATACCGAATTGGATTCTTTTGATGAAGATCTTCTTGGTTTGTCGAAAAACCTGATTTTGTTTAGTTCTTTTTGCCAATCCATAATTTTCCTTCTTCCAGATCTCTTTTGTATTGGGCTAATTTTTTTGCATCGAATGACTTAGGATTATCTATAAATTCATAGTTGTATTTTGCGAGTTCTGGGGAGATTTTCTTTTTGGTTAAAAGATAGTTTATCCATTCTTTCCATGTGCAGATGAACCAAAGCTTAATTCCTTGTTTTTCCAGGGCGCTTTTTCTTTTTTCGAGTGTTTGCATGATGTCTCCTTCCATGATATAGACGAATAATTTAATTTTGTATCCTTCACCTTCTAAGTTCTGTTTTGCTAACTCTATACTTCCG
>JAHIWJ010000003.1 GCA_018816205.1 Nanobdellota archaeon | reverse complement strand
TGAACATCAAGAAATTCATCTAATGTCATTATAAAAACTGATTGAGCATCCCTATCGTTAAAAGTTATTTTTGCATGGTTGATAAAATGGCATTTTATTTGTTTATACAAATAATATGGTAATGTAACAATAGGAGTTCGCCCGTTTCTTTTCGAGATAATCAACCAAGCATAAGAGCCAGCATCTTCACATGACTTTTCTGCCTGTTCAATAAACTGCCTTCTTGATTCCTTTACAATATTTGCGATATCTTCTCCTGTTGAAAGTCCAAAACCAGCAGGAGGGTTTTCTATAACTAAAGTGGGGGATTTATCCTTGAACTCCTTGTAGGATTCAAAAGCAGCATTGCCAAATGTTTTTGCTGATTGTTTTAAAGCAAATTCATCCACAGGAACGCTAAGTTTTGGTTGAAGATTTTCAAGTCCTTTTATTAGTCCTTGTAAAGCATCCGCCCTTATTATCGGATCTAAAGAAACAAGAGTTCTTTGCCCCTTTTCGGTCATTCCTAACATTTCTCCGTATTGTTTTGATAATTTATCTAAGAAATCTCTATCTTCTTGTGTTCCGTATTTATAGGCCCGATCGAATGCGGATTTTGCCGCAAGCTCGGCTTCTTTAGCATAGGAAGATGCAGAATAAATCTTTTTTTGTTGGGCGTATTCTTCTACAGTTAGCGGTTCTGGTTTTTCTTCTCTTGATTGAAGCTCTATATTGTGAAGAAATTTATCTCTATCTCTTGTATGGACATCATGCATAATTCTATCTATATTTTCTCTATTGAATTCTATTTTTGTTAGCATGTTATCCCATGCAGAATGATTGTGTACATCAAGCATTTCTTCTGGATAAAGAATTTCCTTTTTTACAGGTCCTCCAGGATAGTATTTGGTATCTTCATCAAGAACGGCCATCTGCCCGGTTTCTTGATCTACGGCAATTATTTTCTTAGATTTAATTTCAACTTTTTCTCCTGGTTCTATTCTTGATTCAACTTCAAATCTTTTATGTGGGGCTAGAGGCTGTGACCCGGGAATTCCTTCAGCTGAGTGAAAAGTGACATTTATATTTGAATCCGGATCAACCTGGTGACTTCTTTGTAGCGTTTGTAAAACTTTTCTTTCTGCCATCTCTCTCTCTGCTTCGCTGAATCCCTGTTGGGATAATCCCGTAACATCTATAACTGGTCCGTGAATAGACATATCAACTCCTGTTAATTTACTCATCCTATTTAGTTCATCAAGATGTTGTTTTGGCATTGCATCGCTTATTTCTTTTAACATAACAACCTCTACATTTTTTACACCAGAAGCTATTCTATCGGAAACAGCCTGAAGAACATTTGCGGTTCTTGGATCTTGAGCGAGTGCCAGAGTTCCTGAAGAAATTGGGTAAAGACCGCTAGCCAGAGGAGTTGGCTGAAATGCAGAAGGCCCACCCTGGTAGGTATTTTCAATTATGTATCCTTTTCTTTCGGGCATATTTTCTCCTCTCTTTATTCTTTTTTAAGTTAAAATTTATTTATATAGTTATTGTTACGCTGCCGAAAATTTTTTCCCGGGGTCATATTTCCTTGTTTGTCTTTCAAATTCGTTTCTTGTATTTTGGTTCTGATCCATTAGCTCTGCCTTTTTTACAGACATGTATCTTTCAACGTTAGGATATCTTACTTCCTGTGCAGCCGACCTAAAAAAGGATTCCTGTGCTGCGTGAAACTCACTTCTTCCCACTTTTGTCAAATCTTCTCTCACCGGTTTAGCCGATATGTGTTCTGATTCCATATATGTTTTTTCATCCCCTTTTCCCTTTCCAGATATGTATCTAAACCCGTCTTCATCTTCTCCACTCCCCATCAACCCCTCGGCTCTTGGCATGGGAGTTGGTGCTACACGTATCATCGGTTGCTCTCCTGCCATTTGTTCTAATACTGGAGATCCTCTTGTGTTTCTAGCAAACTGTGAAAACTGGACATCATCTATGATGCTTCTTGATCTGTCTTTAAGGTCAGAGTCTATAAGCCCTTCCTCTGTATCTTCTGAATCTTCAGATTCTTCATCGCTTTCCTTATCTTGGCCACGCTTGGACGAGCCCTCTTCATCCGGCTCTTCTTCAAGCTCTTCTTCAAGCTCTTCTTCTTTAGCCATATTAAATTAATGTACCGAGGATATTTAAAATTTAGGTTTTTGGTTAAATTTAAATACCTTTATTTCTTTTTTAGAAAAAGGTGTGCGCTTAAGGATCTTGTTCATCTTCAAGATCATCATTGGAATCAG
>JAHIWJ010000185.1 GCA_018816205.1 Nanobdellota archaeon | reverse complement strand
TTTAATATTCTGCCGTGACCACAACAACTATCGTCATGATCGTCGATGCATAATTCTGCTCTACCTGGCTGACCAACGTGTTCTGGAGAAGAAGATAAATTAACCCAACGATAATTTGCATAGACTCCCCAGCCCCACCATTTTCTTCTAATTAATCTTTTTCTTGTCTCAGTGCTATGAACATATCCTTCAACCCACCGCATATCTTCAAGAAAAATGCACCCCTTATAAGTTCCGACTGAGGCAATAATATGATCGCCAACGTTTAATTGATTTAGGTCTAATTCTGAGGCATTTGCACTTAGTTTCTCCAATTCTGCCTTATCTAAAGTTCTCATTTTAGTTCACCGAAAAAGGAATATAAAAAAATGATTATTTTGTAATAACACTGTTATTGTGAAGTTGAGTAAAAACCTTTAAATTCTTCCTGAGAGTAAAGATTTTGAATGGATGAGGTGTTTTATTCTTCTAAGGAAAGTGAGGTGCTGCATAAACTTGGTTCTTCTGAAAAGGGGCTGAGCTCTGTTGAAGCTGAAAGAAGACTTGATGAATATGGGCCTAACGAAATTCCTGAAAAGGGCAAAAGATCTGTTTTGGCAATATTTTTTTCACAGTTTAGCAGTCCGCTGATTTTAATTCTTATTTTTGCAAGTATCGTTGCTGGGTTTTTGAGAGAAATCACCAATGCCGCGATAATCTTGGGGATTATTTTGGTTAATGCGAGTCTTGGTTTTTATCAGGAGTATAAGAGTGAAAAAGCCCTTAAGAAATTAAAAAAATACATAACTTTCAAGGCTCAAGTCTTACGGGACGGGAAAAAGATTGAAGTCTATGCAAAGGATCTTGTGCCCGGGGACATTGTTACATTAAATATTGGAGATATTGTGCCGGCGGACATGCGGCTGCTTTATTCTCAAGAACTGCTGGTCAATGAGTCCGCGATTACTGGGGAGTCTTTGCCTATTGAGAAAAGATGCGGTTTAATTGACGTGAAAAAAGCGGCAGTATCACAAATGAGTAACTCTCTTTTTATGGGGAGCACGATTGCGGGCGGAGCGGGAAGGGGGGTTGTTGTTTCAACAGGCAGGAATACTGAGTTTGGTAAGACAGCTAGTGTTTTAAGTGTAAAAGAGCCGCCGAGTGATTTTCAAAAAGGGATAGGCAGATTTGGAGGATTTTTATTGAAGTTAATCTTCTTTCTTTCATTGTTTGTGTTTGCAGTTAATGCGTTTTTTGGGAAGGGGTGGCTTGATTCTTTTCTTTTTGCTTTGGCCTTGGCGGTAGGGATAACGCCCGAGTTATTGCCTATTATAGTGACGATTTCGCTCTCTTCCGGAGCGATTCATATGGCCAAAAAGAAAGTTATTGTGAAAAAATTAGCGTCGATTGAAGATCTCGGGAATGTGGATGTGCTGTGTGTTGATAAAACCGGAACTTTGACGGAAAATAAAGTTTCTGTTGAAAGCTACCTTGACATCGAAGGAAAACCTAAGAAGGAGATTATGGAATTTGCATTGAACTGCAATAATGCAGTTGTTGAAGAAGCCTCGATAAATGGTAATGCGATTGACGTTGCTATCTGCGAGTACGCTCTGAAGAATAAAATTGGCGTGGAGAAGTTTAAGCGATTAGATGAGATAGAATTCGATTTTAACAGAAGGAGAATGAGCGTGGTTGTACAAAAAAATAGAGAGAAAATTCTGATTTCTAAAGGAGAGCCACTAGCAATTTTGAAGGTTTGTGATAGGGCCAGCTACAATGGCCGAGTGGTTCCTATAAAAGACCATGCGGGGAAGATTCAAAGTGACTTTCAGAACATGGGCCGACAGGGGCTGAGAGTGATTGCTGTTGCTTACAAAAAAGCTGGCTCAAAGAAAAATTATTCTGAAAAAGACGAAGAAAGCATGATTTTTGCGGGTTTTGTTGTTTTCTCAGATCCGCTCAAAGAGAGTGTGAAAGATTCTTTAAGGAGGATAAAAAATCTTGGAGTGGAGATTAAAGTTCTTACTGGAGACAATGAGCTGGTTACCGAGAAGATTTGCAAAGAGGCTGAATTGAACATCAAGGGAAAAATTGTTCTTGGTTCTGAGGTAGAAGATTTAGACGACAGAGAACTCGAGAGAATTGTGGAGGCAAATAATGTTTTCGCCCGAGTCACGCCGGAACAAAAGTTTAGGATAGTCTCTGCGTTGAATAGAACAGGGCATATTGTCGGTTTTCTAGGAGACGGAATTAACGATTGTCCGGGGTTGAAGGTTGCGGATGTGGGAATTTCAGTCGACAGCGCCACAGATGTCGCAAAGGAAAGCGCAGATGTCATCTTGCTGGATAAGAGCTTAGCTGTCGTCGCTGATGGCATAACCGAGGGCAGAAAGACATTTGGAAACATCACCAAGTACATATTAAACACAATTAGCGCAAACTTTGGGAATATGTTTACCTTGGCAGCTGCCTCGCTTTATTTCCAGTTTATCCCGCTTCTTCCAGCCCAGATTTTGCTCTTGAATTTCATCTCTGATGTGCCCTTGACGGCTATTTCTACCGATAAAGTCGACGAGAGTTATCTGCACAGACCGAAAAGGTGGAATATCAACATGATCTCAAGATTTATGGTTTTCTTTGGTGTTGTGAGCATGATTTTTGATTTTATTACGATTGCGTTGATTTGGTTTGTTATTTCCCCGAATAACCCTGATGTTTTCAGGACAGTTTGGTTTACAGAGTCTGTTCTTAGCGAGATGATAATCATATTCTCCCTTAGGACTGAGAAGCCGTTTTGGAAGTCCAGGCCGAGCAAGATGCTTGTCTGGACGACTATTTTGGGAATTTTGATGACGCTGGTGGTTTTGTATATTGCACCGGTTGCTGGCTTGTTTGAATTGGGCTCAGTGAGCCTGCCTGTTTTTGGAATTTTGATTTTGTTATTGGTGTTTTATTTGTTTATGTGTGAGATTGGAAAGAGGATTTTTTATGCGAGGGAAAAACGGATAGTGGCGAATAAGTAAATTTATATAACTCTGTTTTTTGTTCATTAAATGGGTGATATAAACTGGAAAGATAAATGCTGGGTGACTACGATTTATCTTGTTAATTCTGAAAGGAAGGTTTTGTTGACTTGGAATAAGGTTTTACAAACTTGGATTCCAGTTGGCGGACATATTGATGTTGGTGAGACGCCGGAGGAAGCTGTTGTGAGGGAGGTCGCGGAAGAAACAGGGTTTGATTTTGAGTTTGTTAGTCCGCATGAAAAGGGAGATTACGGAAATGTTAAGCTGATGAAAAACCATCTTGTGCAAATTGAAGATGTGCCACACCATAACAAACATATGAATTTTATTTTTTATGGGCGATGTTTAAGCTATGATGAGAAAGCTGAGACAGATGAGAACGAGAAGCTGAGATGGTTTTCTGGAGAAGAGTTGGTAAAAGAAAAAGAAAGCTTTCTTCCGAATGTTTGGGATAAGGCTGTTGAAGCTATACAGAAGGTAAAATGAAACTCCTCTTAATCGGACCGCAAGGCTGTGGCAAGGGAACGCAGGCGAAATTGCTTTCTGAAAAGTTGGGGATTCCGCATATTTCAACTGGAGACTTATTGAGGAATGCGACGGGCAATTTACGAAGAGATATTGATTCCTATATTGTTGCTGGGAATTTATACCCTGATGAAAAAATGTTGGGGCTCTTGAGAAGAAGGCTTGATGAGCCAGATTGCCGGAAGGGATACATTCTCGATGGCTTTCCGAGGAATTTGAAGCAGGCGGAGATGCTGGATAGGATAACTAAAGTTGATAAAGCTGTTGAGATACATATCTCAGATGATGAGGCTGTGCGTCGGTTGTCTGGGAGGGTTGCGTGTGTGGATTGTAAAACCGGGTTTAATTATGCTACTATGCCTCCGAAGACGTACGGTGTTTGTGATGCTTGTGGTGGCAAACTGGTGCAGAGGGAAGATGACAAAGAGGACGCGATAAGAAAGAGACTGGAGATTTACCATCGTGACACGGAGCCGGTTTTGAGGCATTACAATGCAACTAGGGTGGATGGGTCTGGAAGTGTGGAAGTGGTTAACAAAGAGATAATGCAAAATTTAAATAAGTGAATTTTCTAGTTATTCGATGGTGGAACATATATCTTTTCACGATGAAATCAGGAGGAATAAACTGAAATCGTTTTTCTTAATCGTAGTTATATTTGTGTTTTTTATTATTCTTGGAGCGCTGATTTCTTTAGCTCTTGACCCGGGATATTTTTTTGTGATTATGATAATTGCGACGATCTTTTCTTTGTGTTATGTTTTGATTTCATATTATAACTCTGATAAAATCGCCTTGGCTTCGGTTCGGGCCAAACCGGCATCAAGAACCGAGGACAGAATGTTTTTTCATGCAGCCGAGTCAATGTCACTTGCCTCGGGATTGCCTATGCCAAAACTTTATGTTATGGAAAGCGAACAGATAAATGCGTTTGCTTCTGGAAGAGATCCGCAAAATGCAGTAATTTGTGTAACGACTGGAGCATTGAAGAAGCTGAATAAGCAGGAACTTGAAGGAGTGATTGCTCATGAGATGTCTCATGTTGCGAATTATGATATGCGATTTATGACGACGGTTGCTGTTGTGGTTGGGTTGATTTCTATAATTGCGCAGATTTTCCTGAGGAGCTTGTGGTTTTCTGGAGGACAGGGAGGCAGTGATAACAAGAAAGGCGGAGCAGTTTTGTTGATTCTTGCGATTGTGTTTGCTATTTTAGCTCCCCTTGTGGCCAATTTAGTTTCCTTGGCAATTTCACGGAAACGTGAGTTTGGAGCGGACGCGACTGCTGTTAAATTTACAAGGTATCCTCCGGGATTGAAGAATGCTCTTGTGAAAATAAGAGATGAATCAATTCCTGAGAGAGACAAGAAAAGATATTCCAAAGCCATGGCACCGCTGTTTATGTCTGACCCTTACAAGAAGAAGATTTCCGGATTGTTTGCTACGCATCCGCCGATTGAGTTGAGAATTGAGAAGTTGGAGAGGATGTAAATTAACCGTCAATTCCGACGTAAGTAAGGTCTCTGAAAAGTTCTGTCCTAAGTCCAAAATATCTACCTTCTCTGGGAGGTTTCTCTTCGCGAAGGGTGCAGTCTTGCCAGTTTATTGGATTGAATGGCAAGTCGGTTGTGACGTTGAAAATGTGGACTGCGTTGACTTGGGTTCCTGCCCCCTTACAAAGATAGCTTCGGTGTATTCCGTCTAGAAGTGTTGGCCTTGAACCATGGTATTCTACGATAGGAGGAAGATAAAGCGCTATTGCTCTTCGGCCTTTTTTATCTGTACCGTACAGTTCTAATGGCGGGGCTGTTGAGATTCCCTCAAGGCAAAAACCGTCAAATATCTTTTGGGGCATTTGGGTCATTAAGGAGATTATCTTGTCTCTTAGGACGAAGGTTTGACCAATCCGAAGTATCCCGGGTTTGATTGGCGCAAGACGGATATCTAAACCTTTGTAGGGAAGACGGTCTGAGCCGCGCAGGGGAATGTTTTGCACTATGTTTCTGAGAAGAGATTGATGTATTACGCCTGCCATTCTTACTTGGACTAGTTCTCTTGGGGAGACTACTGTTTTGTAACTTGGTAGTTCTCCATTTAGTCTGCAATTGATTCTGTCTTCTAATTCTTCGACCGGAATGTCAATTCGAGCGTTGAGTTTTTCTGCGCTCATAGAATCCTCCTGAGTTCGTTTACGTTTCGAATTATGAAATCAGGTTTGTTGATGTAGTGGGTTTGTGCGTTTGTCAGTGTGAGAATGGTTTTTACACCAGCATTTTTGCCAGATTCGATGTCCTCGTCAAAGTCACCCACCATGTAGGAGCTAGCAAGGTCGATGTTGTGTCTTTTTGCAAGGTCGAGAATCATGCCTGGGCGCGGTTTTCTGCAGAGGCAGTAATCTTCGCTTTTGTGCGGACAGAACGTATAATCGGCTATCTTTATTCCATGCTCTTCTAGTTGGGCTACAACGCTTTCGAAAGTTCGTATTGCTTGTTCGTGAGTTAATTTGCCTTTGCTTATCCAGGATTGATTTGATACGATGAATAAAGCGAACCCTTTTTCTTGCGCGTATCTTAGACCATCTAAGATGTCCTCTTTCAATAATTCGTGGCCTGGCACCTCAGGGTACATCGAGCTGTCAACCAGAGTTCCGTCTTTATCGAGAAATATTGCCCTCTTTTTTTCCATAAAAAAGTATGAGTTGTAGGAGTTATGATAGTTTTTGACAAAAAAATGAGCACGGTGTTGTAGTAGCAGAATGTTTATAATGTTGTGCGAATTTTCTTGTGTATGTTAAACCAAGAACTTGTTCGCAAAATAGAAAATTTTGTTTATGCACAGCCAAGGAGTATTCAAGAGGTTGCAGTACACATAAAGAAAAATTGGAGAACAACGGATAGATATTTGCAGGAAATAGAAAAAGAATTAGGAACTGTTTCTTCGAAGGTTTTTCGGGGCGGGACGCGGGGTGCTTTAAAGATAGTTTATTGGACTGCCGTTGAAAAAATTAGTCATAGCGTGTTTCAGGAGCAGCTTGAGAAGGAGATTATGTCTGGGAAGGACAAGTCTAGTTTCTCTGCATTTGACATTTTCCAGCATGTTGCAGATAAGGACAAGCGTGCAATAATCGAAGACGCTATCGACGAGAATTCCACAAATCTTGAGGAACTTAAAGAACTTCTGGACGGAGCTCAAAAAGAGGTTCTGTTGTTTTCTGGAGATATGAGTTTTATTAATTTGAGAAATAAAAATTTCAATATGGAAAAGATACTTGAAGACCTGGTTGATAAAGGAATATCTGTGAAGATAATTTGCCGTGTTGATTTGGTAGGAAAGAGAAATATTGAGAAGACCCTAGCAATAAATTACAAGAAAGGAAAGGAAGTAATCGAAATAAGACATAGGGTCCAGCCGTTGAGAGCGGTTTTAGTGGACAAGAAGTATATTCGACTCAAAGAGGTGAAAGAGCCGACTGGCAAGATTGGGGAACTTGATAAAAAGATATTCATATTCTATACCCTAAAAGACAGGGAGTGGGCTAGTTGGATGCATAAAATATTCTGGAAGATGTTTTCTTCTTCCATTGGCGTTGATAAAAGATTGAAAGAAGTTGAGAAATTGAAAGAAAAGACTTAATCTTTTATTTTTTCAATTAAAAAAACCATGTCATTCTCCCTGACTTTTTTGTCGAGAGGGATTGTTATGTCTGCACCCTTGGCGGGTTCTTTAGTTGGTTTTCCGTCTTTGTAGAGCTCTTTAACTTTGGTTTTAACGACGCCGGTTGTTGGGCCTGTGATAAGAAGTTCATCTCCTTTTTTTATTGAATAGCCTTGAATGTGCAGATGGGCTATTTGTTTTTTGTCGAAGTAATGTGCGACTTTTCCGAGGAGAGTTTTAATTTCTGTTGCCTTTGAGCCACGGACGCCTGCCCATTCACCGAGTTTTTTACCGAGATAATAGCCGCCGTGCCAGAAGCCGCGGTTGTAAACTTTCTCGAGTTCTTTTACCCAGATATCTGCCTTCTTTTTTGTAAACTGGCCTTTTGCGACGGCTTCTGCGGCTTCTTTGTACACTTTTGTTACAGTGTGGACGTATTCTGGCGGTCTTGCTCTTCCTTCTATTTTTAGAACAGATACTCCAGATGCGATGATTTTGTCCAAGAAACCCAGGGTGCAGAGGTCGGCGGGGGACATGACGAATTTATTATCTATTTTTAGTTCTTCGCCAGTTTCTTCGTCGATAACTCTGTACGCACGGCGGCAAGGTTGGAAACAGTCTCCGCGGTTGGCGGAGCAGTTGTATTTTGCTAGAGACATGTAACATTTTCCGGAGATTGAAACGCAGAGAGCGCCGTGGCAGAAAATTTCTATTTTGATTAGTTCACCTTTTGGTCCGGTGATTTTTTGTTTTTTTATTTCGTTGCAGATTTCAGTTATTTGTTCTAAGGTGAGCTCTCTTGCAAGGACGATTACGTCTGTGAATTTGGCGAAGAATTTTACAGCCTCGATGTTTGAGACGTTTAGCTGTGTTGAAGTGTGAACCTCTTGGTCGATTTCGTTGGCATATTGAATTGCTGCAATGTCGCATGCGATTATTGCGTTAATTCCTGCTTTTTTTGCAGAAGAGACTATTTTTTTCATTAACTCCAAGTCTTCATTGTAGAGAATTGAGTTTACTGTTAGGTAAGTTTTTACTTTGTTTTTTTTGCAAGTTTCAACGATTTTTGGCAGGTCTTCCAGGGTGAAATTGTGGGCGCCGCGAGCGCGCATGTTTAGTTGTGCGACTCCAAAATAAACCGAATCTGCGCCGGCTTGGAGTGCTACTGCAAGGGATGGCCAGTTACCTGCGGGGGACATTATCTCGACTTTGTTCATTTTGACTTGAAAGGGGGAGAGGTTTTTAAGTTTATTTTTGGTTTATTATTTTGCCTTCTTTCCAGTATTCGTATGTTGGACCAACAAGCATGCCTGAAAAAAAGAACCAGACAAGGTCTTCGATTGGCGCTTTCAAGAAAGTAATGCCGGTTAGACTATTGAAATTCCAGGTGTAATTAATCCAGCCGGGAAATAAAAATTCTGGCAGGATGTAAAATATCAAAGAGACTAAAGTTAAAAGGATGCCTGAGATTAGTGAGTCTAAAATTAAATCGGGTCGTTGTATCCAGATGATTGTGATAGCAAGAGTTGCCGCTATTATCGACGCTGGGAAAGAATGGAGGCCTAGAAGATATAAAATGAAAAACGCGAGCGCACCCAGTCCGAATAAAAGCCCGAAACGGATGTTTCTCTTTTTTTCCTTCTTCTTAGTTGGCTTCTTTAACCTAAGTTTTTTGTGGAATATTTCCATGTAAATTACTGAGCCGATTCCGCCGACCGCGAAACCAAATAAGAAGTCCTCGACTCCTACGGGGGTGCCGGTGATAGTTGGAGGGCGCCACCAATCAGAGAGGAATATCGGGCTGAGAAACGGGCCTAGTGCTCCAAAAATCAGAGAAATCAATATCATTTCTTTTCTTACGTCCTTTCTCCAAAAAAAGATTATTATCCAAACGAGGATCAGGGCAAGAGAGCCAACCAAGTAGCCGAAGGAGTAATTCATGCTGTCCCCTGGAAAAGATTATATAAAAAGGTATCTTATGAAAGAGATGAATTTCAATGACAAATGCTATGCGGTTTTGCGAGGGGTGCCCTGCGGGAAGGTCACGACTTATGGCGCTT
>JAHIWJ010000184.1 GCA_018816205.1 Nanobdellota archaeon | reverse complement strand
GGCACGATGTGCTCAATTATTTAATTCCGTGACTATAAATCTTTAGGTCGACAAGTTTTTGGTGGGGCTTTGTTGAAAATCCTTTTTGTGATTTGTTTGCGCCTTAACCCGCGCCACAATTGGATGCCCTGTTCTCCGGCCAACTTCTAGACTTTAGGGTTTGTTGTTTATCTGTTTTTTAATCTGGCCAAATTTAAGGGAATCTTTAAAAACGCCCTTTATGTTTTCTAAGCATGGCCTCGTAGCTCTGAAAAACCTCTCCGGGTTTTTCGATCCAGGGTTTAGGCGAGGCCTAACGAGACGGCCTCGTAGCTCAGTCTGGTCAGAGCACTGGACTCTTAAAATCCCACCCGCCCGCCCTTAATTGTGGGCGGTGGAGATATCCAGGTGTCGCGGGTTCAAATCCCGTCGGGGCCATTTGCTAAGATGAGAATAGGAATTGACTTGGACGGCGTGGCAGTGGATATAATGACTCCCTTTATTGCTTTTCATAATGAGAGATACGGCTCTGATTTTACTTATGAGGGGATCACGGAACATCAATTTTGGAATCCATGGGGACTTACAAGGGAGGAAGGTAATCTGAGGCTGCTTGAGTTTATGGATATGAATGAGTTCAGTGTTGTTAAGCCTCAAGAGGGAGCAATCGAGGCAATAAGGAAGCTGGCTGAGGAGCACGAATTGATTGTGGTGACTTCTAGGCCCGATAGTTACACTGAGAAAACTCTTGAATGGATAGAATACTATTTACCTGGCGTTTTTAGCAGAGTACTTTTCACTCATCAAATTTCATCTGAGGAAAAGTTCAAGAAGAAAGCTATCTGCAGTGCGGAGAAAATTGAGGTTCTGATAGAGGACTTTGATTGGAATGTTTTGAGCTGTGCAGACGTTTGTAAGAAGATTATTGTTTTTGATCAGCCTTGGAATAAGGGTGCGGAGTTGCCTGAAAATGCGGTGCGGGTGATGAGTTGGGAAGAGGTTTTGAACATTGTTGGGGAAATGTGGTAATTTTATCCGGCGTTTGATAACGCTTTTCTTCTTTCTCTATAAACGGCCTTACAGATATCGCCTTTTGATCTAATCGGTTTACCTTGGTGGTATCTCGTATTGAGCTCTTTAGCTATGACTGCATAGTTTGGCATACCTCTTGATGGTCCCCCCTCGTGTTGAAATTCGGGATTACTTGTTAATTCTAGGGCATACTCTATTTCTCCTAATCTGGGCCCTTCTCTTTCAACGAATGGAACGCAACCTCTGGAAATGACTCCTGCTCTTGAGCGATTTAACTGAATTTGTCTTTTTCTTTCTTCAGATAGTGAAAAGATGCCTGTCCCTTCTCGAAATGTTTTGTCACCACCTTTTCTTCCGAAGTTTGCTCTTTCTTCATCCGTCTGGCCGAAAACTCCGATTTTCTTATCTTTTTGTGTGCTTATGCCTCTTGATCTTCCGAGTTTTTGCTTGGCTATTCTCTCTCTTCCTCTGTCTGATTCGGATAATAATGCTTCGATTGGAGGGTCTCCATGATCTGCTTCGTAACCTCTAAGTGCGAGAGATACAGCACATTTTGCAGTTTCTCGCGTTGTTTTATAGGCCTGATCTAAACCTAATTCATCTACAATTTCTCCTTGCGTCATTCCTCCGAGATACTTCCTAGCTATTTCGGGATGTTCTGTTTGAAGTCTGACTGCGATTTCTATAGATATTTTTATTGCAGCTACTCTTCCCTGATCCAAACTCTCTTCTGCGACCATGTAAATGGATCAAGTTGGTTCCTATAAAAAACTTCTTGTTAGCTGTCTTAGTCTAATTATTTATAGCGTGTTTTATTGAATTTCTTATGAAACTTAATTTGGATTTGAAAGATGAAATTGAAAAATATAAGGATTGTGTGATTTTAGTAGAGGGTAAAAATGATGTGGGCGCTTTGAAGGGGATGGGGTTCGAAAAGGTTTATGCTTTGCATGTTATTGGTGTTGGGTTGCGTGAAAGGGTTGAGCAGATAGTTTCTGAAGTTGGGATGAAAGAGCCGTTTTGTATCCTAATGGACTTGGATAAGCCTGGGAAGAAATTTTATAGATTGGTAAAGGTAGTTTTGCAGGAGTTGGGTGCTCGAGTCGATACGAAGTTTCGTGGGCTTTTGACTAGGGAAAAGGTTTCACATCTTGAGGGTCTTGGAAAGTTTATGGATAAACTTGCGTAAACAAAAGGTTTAAAACCCGGTTTCTTTGGGAAGGTTTATGACGATAGACTTATTGGTGGCAGATGACGACCCTGAAATGAGGCAGATGTTTCAGGGGATACCTTTAGCAGGAGCCAGGATTTATACTGTAGAAGACGGAATGCAGTTAGTTGACGAGGCTAAGAAGAGGACGTTTGGCATTATCTTCTCAGACTATAAGATGCCTGGAATGTGCGGGCCAGAGGCTGTCAGGAGAATTAGGGATAGTGGGCTAAATCAGCACACGCCGATTATTATGATGACTGGAGAAATGGGAGATGATTTTGAAAAAGCGCAAAAGGAAGCGCAAAAAGCAGGGGTTAATGAAGTAATCAGAAAACCATTCCTTTTTCTGACAATTAGGTATCTTGTTGAAGAATACGCAACTTAAATGAGGAAAAACAAAAAGAAGAAAAATAAAACAAGAAGTTAACCTATTAGTCTCTTGATGTTCTCAATGTTTTCTGCGACTTCGGTGCCTTTTTTTGTCAGCTTTATCAG
>JAHIWJ010000183.1 GCA_018816205.1 Nanobdellota archaeon | reverse complement strand
TTGGCCATTGCAGTTTATGTCTCCATTCATTATATCGCAGCCGGGAAAAGTATTTCCGTAAGCAGTTGGATTGCTCAACGCAAGGACAAATGGATTGATGTCTCCGAAGCTGACAAGAGAATCGCAGTTCAGGTCGCCTCTTCCGTCGAGGGTTCTGTGTGGGATGACTTTATTTGCCGGGATGTTTTGAAGAGTTAATAATTCATCGCTTCCCTGGTTGATTATTTTTTTAGGGCCAAGCATTAAATTATTTTGAAATCCTGCAATAGTAAGATAAATAACCACAGCGAGGATAATTATTATTGCTACGATAACACCTTTTTTCAT
Source organism: Nanobdellota archaeon (assembly GCA_018816205.1). Lineage (GTDB taxonomy): Archaea > Nanobdellota > Nanobdellia > Pacearchaeales > GW2011-AR1 > UBA73. The sequence continues at coordinate 7,972 of JAHIWJ010000183.1, read as the reverse complement.
TTATTAAAGCGGGATGTGAGATATATAAAATTTTAGGATTATGAAGGCACAGGAGTTTTAATCTTCCTTTCTTTGGGGACGTAGTTAAATATTTTTTCAGTGTTTGATTTACCGATACCGACTAGTTCGTCTTGGAACTTTAGTACGACTATGCCTCTTTCTGTTGCGATATCGAGGTCGTGGCCGCGAATCCAAAGGGCTAATTGTTCTTTGTTTATTTCTGTGATGCTTTTTGTTATTTGATTTCTTAGCAGGGAGACTGCGTCGAAGTTAAGGCGAAGGTCATTGTCTTTTCTGCTTATCAGGTACATGCCTATGACCTCAATGTTTGTTAGTTGAGAAAGCTGTTGGATTTCTTCTCTTGTGAGATTTCCTGAAAACGCCCGCAGGCGTTTCTTGCCGAATTCTACGAGCAAATAATTCAGTTCAGTAATTCCGTAGACTTCTTCAAGCCCTTTGAGGATTGCTCTTTTTTGTTTTGAGTTTAGGAATTTCATTTTTTCTCCCAGAATTTTTCTATGATCTCTCGATGGTGAAAAGCCATACTGAGTTTTTTTAATTCTTTTCTTGTGAACCAGTCATATTTGGATACTTCTATTCTTTGCAATTTGATTTTGCCCTCTACTCTCGCTTTAAAGACGAGGACTACTGCATAAACTCCAATATCTGGAATTATTTCATCAAAATAACCTAAAAATTCTGGCGAGTTTGTTGTTAATCCTAACTCTTCCTTTATTTCTCTCTTTATTGCGGTTTCTGCTTTTTCTCCTGAGCCAATGTGTCCTCCTGGAAGGCACCACTTTCCGTGTTCCGGAAGGAATGGGCTTCTTTTCTCTAGAAGGATTTTGTTGTTTTTTATGATTATTGAAGCTACTGTTGCTTTAACGAATTTTGGGATGAGGAGTTTTGCTATTTTGTTTATCATTTGATCTCTCCTAAAAGTGTGAATTTACTCACAAAAAAACCCTCGCTGTCATTGTCCTGCGGGTAGATGCGGCAGGCTTTGGAGACCTCTTTGTGGAATTTGTCGTTTTTCCATTCAGTTAAACCTGGACGAGACTTTAATGGGATGTGTACAGTTTCAGCTTTGATTGGGAAATTTTCCAATGCGAATGAAACAACTTCCTCGTTTTCTTCAGGCGAGTGGGTGCATGTTGAATAGACAAGAGTTCCGCCCTGCTTCAAACATTTAACTGCGAATGCAAAAAATTTTTTTTGCTGTCTTGACAACTTTTTAATCATTTTTGGATTCCATTGAAGGAAGGTTTTTGGCGAGCTTCTCAGGGTGCCCTCGCCTGAGCAAGGGACGTCGAGAAGAATTTTGTCAAGTTTGGGCAGAGAGGATTTGGAATAATGGGTGCAGAAGGCAATTGCGTCTTTTCTTGTGACGATGCAATTTGTTACTCCGCATCTTTCGAGGTTTGAGACAAGGATGCTGATTCTGTCTATCTTCAAATCGTTGGCGATTATTGTTCCTTTGTTTTCCATACAGGCAGCCATTTGAGTTGTTTTGCTTCCTGGCGAGGCGCAAAGGTCAAGAACCAAGTCATCTGGTTTTGGGTCTAATGCGATAACCGGCAACATTGAAGAAACTTCCTGAATGTAATAATATCCTAATTGATGTTCAAGCGCGTTGCCGAGCTCGCCAGGGCCGATGTTTGAGGTGATAAGCATTATTTCTGGATGTTTTGGATATAACTGTGAAACCTGCCAGCCTTTTGTCTTGAGCTTTTCAAGCAGTTTTTCTGGAGAGATTTTTAGAGTGTTGCAGCGAATGAAATCTAATGGGGGCGTGTGAATTGTTTTTTCGTAAGCTTTGAAGTCTGTTTTGTCAGGCATTAATGCATGCATGCGTTCTTCGAAGAGGGGTTTCATTGTGTATTTGTATTTTGTCATAATTGTCATAATAAAAACAAGGAATGATATATTTTAAGGGTGTCGTTTTTTAGCTCCCTTTATCGTCTTGGCGATTCTTTCTGGGGGTTTTGGTGAAAAATATCCCCCATTTTGTATACAGGTATAGCAGTCCGGACCTTCTTGATTGCTTCTTTGGCATCTCCAGCTGGCGTTTAAGGGGTGTGCATTAGTGATTCTTCCTACTTGAACAGGCAACGGGTCCGATTTGGTTCCGTCCCGGCGATCTATTGCTCGAGTATCTGGGCTGTAAGTCGGAGCTGTAGAATATGTTGGCACTAGCCAAATTTTTGTGTTTGGAAGTTTTGCTTCTGTTCTGCCAGGGCATTCTATTGCATAAGGCTGTCTATGATCTACGTAACTAAATTTTTGTCCTTCGTTCCTTATTTCCGTCTGAGATAGGACTATTAGATTTGTAGACAAGGGTTGTGTCGCTTCTGGTTCTTCTGCCATAAATCTCTGTTTTTTGACTGTTTAAATAGTTATCTTTTAGTTTGACTTTTGGGTTTATTGGATGTTTGGCAGTTTTTAAATAAAAAATATAGCTTTAATAATTAAACGGCGCGAAGCGCCGGTTGCGCTCGAGGTAAGATTTAAATTCTAGATTTTGTTCTCTCTGGGATGAATCGGACGATTAAACTGTTAATGATTTCAGACATCTTTGTTCTTACTGGATTTGGTCTGATAGACCCGATTTTAGCGATTTATATCAAAGAAGATTTAATTGGAGGGACCATATTTGCTGCAGGCCTTGCTAGCATGCTGTTTTTGGTTACAAAATGTTTAGTGCAGCTGCCTTTTTCGAAGTATGTTGATAAGCATGATGATAAAGTTAAATGGCTGATTGTTGGTGCTTTTTTAGTTGCTCTTGTGCCTTTTATTTACATTTTTGCGCACAGCATTCAGTCTATTTATTTAGCTCAGGTTTTACAGGGAATTGGGAGCGGATTGGCCTATCCGACTTGGCTGGGGTTGTGGAGTACTCATCTAGACAAGAAGCATGAGAGTTTTGAGTGGAGTTTGTATTCGACACTTACTGGTTTGGGCACTGCGGCGACCGCTGCAATAGGGGGTGCGATAGCTGAATTTGTAGGCTTTAGCTATACTTTCGCCTTGGTGGGGATTATGTCTTTGGTTGGCGCATTTATCCTGTTTGGGCTGGAAAAGAAAGAATTTTCCCTAAAGAAAATTCCAATACGCCACTATCATCAGAGAAGGCATATCCACAAGAGACATCACTAATTAGAAAGATTTATATCTTATTTTTTCTAACGATAAATATGAAAGTTTATTTTATGAGGCATGGGGAGAGTGAATATAATGTTGTTAAGAGAATCAATTTTAATCCGAAGGTTGAAGTAGGGCTGACTGTTAAGGGAAAAGATCAGGTGAAGAAAGTGGCTATGGAATTGTTTAAGCTGCGTTTTGATGCAGTCTATTCTTCTCAATTTGAAAGGGCTAAAGAAAGTGCGAAGATTATGGCTGAAGGGAGAAAGTTGAAGGTTAGGGGTGATGTCCGATTGAATGAGATGAAGTATGGGCTTGAGGGCGAGTCTGCGGAAGATTATTATTCGGTTAGGTCTGATGCCGAGAGTCTGTCTGAGTTTAAACTTGAGGGTTATGAATCTTTTCTAGATGTTAAGTCGAGAGTTTATGACTTTTTGCAGGGATTAAGAAAGAAAAAGTATGCTCGAGTTTTGGTGGTTGCGCATGAGGCTGTTGTTCAGGCAGCTCGGACGTTGTTTAATGAATTTAATGATGAAGAAGCGTTCACGACGCCGATAAAAAATGGGCAGTATTTTATGTTTGATATGTAATTAACGCTCATTCTCCGAATAAAAAATTTCTTGTGTTTAGGTGCTTTCCATAAGGGATTATTATTTTTTGAACTCTTTGTTTTCTGAAGTTGCTCCTGCGATGTCCAGCCAGTCTTTGTTTTTTCTGACTTCAAGGTTAGTACGCCAGACTTCTTCTAGGAGGTATGGTCTAATCATGTTTTCTCTTGCTAGGTAAATTAAAGCGTTGAGATCTTTTGGAAAACACTTCCCGCCGAATCCGAAGTCGCCGTCGTGGCCTGGAACGTCCATGTTTTTGGCTATACGATCGTCCAGTTGGATGATTTCTTTTATTTGGCTGTAATCTATGCGGAGAGCTTGACAGATTTTGTAGAGCTCATTGGCAATCATTACTTGTGAAGCGAGAGTTGCGTTGGCTGCGTATTTTATCATTTCTGAAGTTTTTCTGTCAGTTATTACGATTTTTGCGTTTGGGAAAAGCGGTTCGTAGACTTGTCGTAATTTTTTTTCGGATTCTGGGTTTTCTACGCCAAGGACGATGCGATTTGTGTTTTTCATGTCGTCTAGGGCGTGTTTTTCTCTGAGGAATTCAGGGTTGAATGCAAATTTGAACGGGTATTTTTTTGCGAATGCGTCGGTTGTTCCGGATACGGCAGTTGATCTTATGGTGATTAAGATTTGTTGAGGGTCGCGGTTAACTCTTTTGCAGGCTTCTTGTAGGAATGTGAGTGAGTGGTGCATGGGCTCGTAGTCGATTTCTCCGCTTTTTTTCATAGGGGTCGGGACGCAAACGAAGACTACTTCTGCTTCTATTGCAATTTTGTTTATGTTTTCCATTTTATTATGCGGTTCTTTGTATTTGTCGTATGGCAGGACTTCATGTTTTTCTGCGAGCACTTTTGCAGTGGTACCTCCGACGAAACCCATGCCAATCATTCCTATTTTCATCTGGAGATATATTTTTCTTGGTTTTTAAGAATTTGTGTTTTTTTAGTTAAATCTAAAAAAATATAGTCTGAATTAATTAAACGGCGCGAAGCGCCGGTTGCGCGAAATATCAAAACTGGCGCGGGGATTGCGTGATTGAATCGTGAAGTCGGGCGCGCTCGGCCTTCGGCCTTCACAAATAATTAAAGATAGTTTTTAGAAAAGTTTGGATTGTTTTGTTTCCTGAGCGAGATCCTCAAATTTTTTGTTGAAAATCGCAAGAATTTGCTCGGCAATTGGTTTGATTTGTTTGTCTACGTAATGCTCGTAATCGATTTTGTGCTTTAATTTTTGGATTGGCTCTGGGCCGTCGAGAGTAATGTAATATTCGATGACATTTGATTCTAAGTTATCGAGTTTTCTTGCGGCCTTTACGTGCGGCGGAGTTGTCTTTGTGTATTCTTCAAGACTTTTTCTTATTGACTTTCGATAGACTAATTTTTCGTCTAACTTTCCTCCGCGTATTTTTTTTAGATAATCTTTAATGAATTTTTCTATTGGCTGTTCATGAAATAACTTATCAAGAAGTTCCATTTGGAATTCCTGGGCAGCCTCTGTCCAGTCGCCTCGAATTGCTTCAAGACCGACTACTTCTACGGTTTCCTTTCCGTTTTTTTCTAGAAGTCCAGCATATCGCTTTTTTGCTGCAGCTTCGCCGCCGCGAACTTGCGGGATTATCATTGAAATATATTGTTTTTCAAATTCCAATTCTAGATAAGACTTTCGATGGTAGTTCTTTTTTATATAACCTTCGTAAAATTTATTAATATCCTCAGCAATTTTTTTACCTAACAAATTTGCTTTTTCTTTTCCCAGTCGAGTCTCAACAAAAACTGAGTCTGTATCTTGATAAATTGTTTTGTAACCCATTTTCTCAATTTCTTTTGCTGTTAGTTTTGTGATGAATTGGGCAAAGTGAGTTATTGCATTGGCCATGTCTAGGTCGAAGTAGCGCAGATTTGGCGAGCCGAAAACTCCCCAGAAGGAGTTCATTATTGTTTTGATTGCGTAGTTTGAGAGTTCTCTCTTTTCTTTCTTTGCTTTTTCTCTTGCAAGATGAAGTCGTCGGAGAATTTGAGGTAAAAGCCCGTCTTGGTTTTTGAAGCGGGCACCGTTTGGGGCTATTACTATCTTCTTTGATTCGCTATTGCTGCAAATCGAAACCTCTCCAGGTTTCGATGCATCCAGGTCCTTGGGCGGACTTTCTCGCGGCTGCGAACGAAGGTCTTCTTTTTTGATAAATGATGAAGGATCAATATTGAAAGTTTGAATTACTGAAGCGTAAAGCGACTTGAAGTCAAGAACTAAGACATTCTTGTAAAGGCCGGAGTTTGAACTGTAAACGTAACCGCCTGTGACGCGGGCTTCTTTTTGTTTGAATTCGTTTGACGGCGACACTAAATTATTTTTCCGCGCCTCACGGATGTAGAGCGAGTCGAAAGCTACGATTGAACCGGTGAGACGGTCGAATGTTAGGCCGGTCAGCTGAGAGCGTTCGATTGCGAGTTCTATCATTTTTGTTTTCTCCAAAATTTCATAAACTAATTCGCAGTCTGTTAGATTGTAATCGACTAAGTTTTGTAGAGATTTTTCAGAGTGAGTTTTGTAAAGGGATTCTATCTCCTTATGGCGGTCTTTTCCTTTCAGAAGTTTGCCTTTTCCAATCAATGCCTGGGAAACATCTTCCAGGGTGAATGACTCGAAGTCTGCGAATTTTATTGAGGGCGCTTCTTTAATCAAAGGGTCTTTTATGAGGTTTATACCGTCGAGAACTTGTCGCCCGGGAATGTTTACTGAAGATGACCTGAAAAAGTTTGATTCGATTCTTAGTCGTGGTTCTTCACTAGTCCTTCCGATATCAAATGTAATTTTGTGTTTTTTGAACAGTTCTCTAAGAAATGCGAAATCGAAATCTATGACGTTCCAGCCAGTTATTATGTCTGGGTCGAGTTTTAATAACTCTTGTTTAAATTTTTCAAGACATTCTTCTTCGTTTTTGCAGGAAACTGTGTGCTTTAAATTGCAAGAGGTAATCATGAAGTTTTTTTTGTAGTTTTCTCCGTAGAGGCCGATGCAATAGAGATTTCCTTTTTTGTCTGATTCAATGTCGAGAGAAATTACCTTCAGTTTTGGTTTGAAATTTTCGCTTGAAAGTGGTGAGATTTTTGGTTCGTTGTAAACCCTGTCTATTTTTTCTGAAGACTGATATTCTCCCTCGAGATCTACATTTCCTAAAAGGTCGTTGTCTATTATGAATCTTGTTTGAGGTTTTAGGTCTGCTTCATAGATTTCGATTTCCTTGTGGTATTCTTTGTAGGCGTTGTTGAGGTCTGTCTGGTTTTCGAAGGAGAATTTTACAACTTCTTCGCCTGCGAAGTTTTTTAGCTTTGTTTCTTCTGACGGAGATTTTATTTTTAGCTTTTTGGCATCTTTCTTTTTTACGAAGAAATAGGGGATGAGTTTTTTTATTGCGGCAAAGGACTGACCGTTTTCGAGTCGGCCGAAGAGCTGCACGACTGTTTTATTATCAATTGTGTCGTGAGCTGCGTAGACGATGAAAGCTTTCATGATTTAGAAAAGCAAAAAGGATATATAAAAGTAGGGTTAAAAAACGTGGGCGAATAGGTCTTGGGTTTCGTCTTCTTCTTGTCCGTCAAGGTATCTATTTGCCCTGGCACGAAGGTCTATTCCCTCTTCACGCATTAAAACCGGATTAGGGGTTACAAAGCTATTTCTTGAGGAGTCATATAATAAAACATTCCGATTGGTTGGATGGACTGCTACGAAGCGTACATCTCTTTGGCCATCTGAGGGTCTTAGAATTCCCACGTGATATCCCTCATCTTTTAGACAGTCTATTTCTGTTTTAGACGGGGCTCTTTTTAATCTGTGTTGGCCTTCTTCCCTTAAACCGTGAGGAATATGATCTTCTTGAGCATCTCGTCCATTAACAAAACTTATTACTCCAGGATTGTGTTCTAAGTGTCTTCTTTTCTTAACATCCGCCTCCTGCTCGCTGTCGTATACAAAGCCAATAAGCTCGGACACTTCAAGGATTACCTCCTGTGGATTCTCTGACATCTTGTGTTTTCCTTTTTTTATTTGTTAACAGGGTTAATAAAGTTTTCTTAACAGGGATATAGTATACTAAACGTCAGATTTATATAATCTGATAGTTTAACCCCCTGATAAGGAGGTGTGTTCTATGAAAACAAAATGTCCGTTTTGTAAGAGGTTATCTGTGGTAAAACAAGGGTACAGAAAAAACAAAAATA
>JAHIWJ010000182.1 GCA_018816205.1 Nanobdellota archaeon | reverse complement strand
TTCTTCTGAGAGGGTTATCAGCGGAAGTATCAAGAATAGTACGACCGAGACGAAAAGATTAAAAGTTTTCTTGTGGCGGAATGCCCTTTAGAGCCCAATAAGTTTTATAAAGTCCTTTTGATTAAAAAAAGAATGAAGAGGTTGTACTTTGCACTACTGATTTTGCTATTTTTTGTGCTTAGTTTTAGTGGGCATGTGAGGGCAGAGGATTGGTGGCAATGCAGCAATGGGCTGGGTGATGGACAGGAGATGTTTGCTATCAGCGGAGTTACAAATGCCCATGCGGAAGCTTGGAATGAGAATCAGTATGGAACCAATGCAGAGAATGGTGTTGAGATTTGTTTTTATAGATACTTTAGAGGATTGTATGATGATACCTCCTCGGACCCTCACGTTGGAACAGGCATGAATACAATACTTCGTCTTTCTGGAACAACGAACGCACATGTGGAGAATATAACTTTTACTACGCCGGGGTATGTGAATATTTCTTACGGAAATCTTGATTGTTTTGTGGCGGATAAGACGCAGGATTGTGATGATGCGGCTGGGGGAGATATCACTTACTGTTTGATTGGTTCTCTTTATGGAGCTACAAATACCCATTTCTCTTTGGAAGATGATGATGAAAGATATGCTCTTTGTTGCAAGGCCCCGGGATACGGCTGTTGGTGCGACTATGATAATATCTGTGAAGACGGAGAAACTCCTGCTAACTGCCCGGATTGTGCTACTACTTGTGGGGACGGAGTTATTGAAGGAATGGAGCAGTGCGATTGCGGAGATCCTACTCAGTGGAATCCTCTAAATCCTTTGGCTCATTGGAACTGTGGTGATGGGGCGGGTGGTGAATTGAATGGGGCTATGTGCATAGACATCCCTGGATACTTTGGGGGTGATTTGGGCTGCTATCCTCCGGGGAGCACTGAGGGCAATGGGGAATGCTGGTTTAATACGACAGATTGTGATGAAGCGCAATGTGCAGACGGGTCAGATAACGACAACGATGGGGCTGCCGATGCTTTGGACTTCAGCTGTTGGGACAACGAAGGGCATTATAATGCTTCGGATAATGATGAGACTAATCTAAGGCCTGAGTGTAACGACAATATTGACAACGATGGAGATGAACTCAACAATTATTCTGCAACTCCGGGAGAAGGAGACAGCGGATGCATTGATTTACAAGATAATTTAGAAGCGAATTGCGGAGATCTTCATAGAAATGATCCTGAGGAGTGTGACGGGGCTGATTGGCTTTATGCGAATTGTAAAGAAGCGGGTTATAAAAGTGGCACATTGACTTGTAATACTGGAACTTGTCTGCTCAATAGAGATGATTGTGTGGGCTTTCAGGGATTTTGTATAGACAATGAGCCGTTCTTTTATTGGGAGGGGGAGATTATGGTTTCTCCAACGAGCTGTCAAGATTATAATTTAGTTTACCCTGGAGAACAAAACGCTAGTTTAAGGAGAGAGTTGTGCATAAATAGCTGTGTTGAGGGCGCTAATGACGCGGCAAATAATGGGGCCGGTGGGTTGCCGCTGTTAGAAGGGGGCTGCGCTTGGGATGATAGCCCTAGTGCGGCAGATGGAGGAGAATGCTACTTTAATTATACTACGGTGGACCACGGAGATACGCCCTGCCGATTAGATTATACTGTTTTGAAAGAGTGCACGCCAGATAATCCGTTTAGAACTGTCGAAGTGAGGGGGGATTCTTCTCCCAGAGACCAACCTTGGCGAAGTTCTTGTGCTTGCTTTAGTCCTACTTGTACAAAAGAAATTCGATGTCCGCGAGTGCTGCAGTTGCCATTTATTGGCAATTTTGGTTTGGCGCTTGTCGTTGTTATCATTACCGCTGTTTATATTTACCTAAATAGAAAAAAATGAGACGACTTGGATTTTGCATTGTTGGAATTTTTTTGCTGTTAGAGGTAGTGACTGCTGCAAGTTTTACAATTCATCAGAACTCTTCTTCAATTGAGCAGAACTATCTTGAGGGGGACGTGATTAGGGGCGTTCTTAATATGAGCTTTGCTGGGCAGTTGAACCAGGATTTTACTTATAATTTGGGAAGCAGCAAAAGTAGATTGTTAGATGTGCTTAAACTAATGAACTACACTGCGGGAAGGGATTTTACCTGCGATCCTTTAAGTTGCAACAGCACATACAATGCGTATGACCCTGAGCAAAGTAAAGAAATTCTTCTTGGAGATGACGCGGACTATTATGGGTTTAGGATAAAAAATAATAACCCATTGGAGCTCGTGTCAAAATTGAAGTTTACTTTGGATGTAAATGCGGATATGGACTGCGTGAGCCAGGTTTATGTCGACCTTTTCAACGATGGGACTATTGACTTTTTTAATACAAAACCGTACACGAATGTGACTAATAGCCGATGTTATGAGTATGAATATGAATCTGGGCCGGGATATAGAAGTGGCTGTTTCAATAGAGAAGAGGCTGAGAATTATGTTTTCTTAGAAGGAGAACCTGATGTCTATTGTGAACTCATGGAGAACATTCCGCCCTCTGGGGCATATGAGGTCGGGGGTAATTTCAGAATATATAAGGGCGGGGGAGACATCGGATTTTATCTTGCTCCGGTGGAAGGTGAATGTGACTGGATTGCAGGAGGGGGTTTTGGGAATATTCCCGGCCCGCTTCCTCCTGCGGAGTATCTAGATAACTTCCTTCTTGAAACGAATATAACTTACCCTACTTTTGAACCCTTTGATGCTTTTCTTTGTGTTTATACTTCAGTGCAGTATGCTGGAGATTATATTTCACTGTTGTCGGAGGATGATGGTGAGAATTGTGGAATGCCTTCGGTTGGACCGCCTTGCTTTTGGCCTTCGTATGACTATACGGAGGATTATGACTTGTTCATAAAACCTCTTGGGTACGATGTGATTACCTCAGTAGTGTTTGACGCAGATACTTACGACTCTTTCAGAAATAGAGATCTTGCTAAAGATCTTACGAATTATTTGAATGTTACTTACGGATTGAACTGCTCTGGCGAGACTGGATGTATTATTCCGGTTGCTGTTTGGGGCAAACCGCCTTATGAGGGTTTTGATCAGAAAATTAAATCAGTGGACTTGAAATATAAACCCAAGGGGAGCGGGACTCTTCTAGAAGACAAGGTTTATGACTTGACTGAGAGGCCTGCTAAAATAAGTTCAAATTATCTTAAGATTTTAGCTGAAAAATTGGAGTTTGCTGTGCCGGACAGCAATGGAAAACGTACTTTCACTTTGTCTCTTGGCGGGCAGGAAGTAATTGAAAAGGATATAGATGTAGAAATAGGATTCTCCTTTAATATGATTCCTCGGCTGGCCCTTGTGGAGAGAGAGACCTTGTTTACAATCAGGAGCAATGCGTCTATCGCTGAAACAATCTGGGATTTTGATGATGGAACTGCAATTGAAAGAGTTACTGGCGCAAGTGTTAAGCACGCCTATGCTCAACCCGGAGAATATGGTATAAAAGTAACTGCAATAAAAAAGCAAACTGGAACAGGAACTCCGCAAAATTCGACGAAAAGATTTAAGGTGCTTGTTGGAAACGCCCGTGATTCTGTAGATCTCACGTTGAAAGACCTAGAACAAAAGATAAGCAATCTTGAATTGGACCTGACAGGATATCCGCCGTGGGTCGCCACAGTTCTTTCTTCAACAATCGGCCTTGATATAAAGAAGGCGCTTGTTCAAACAAAACGGCAGGAATTTAAAACTCTTACAAATCAGACGGATGACAGTGTTTACATTGCAATGATTAACGCTCTTCTGGACATAGACCTGCCATATCAGATTTATACCAGCGAGAGTTTTACGCTTCCGGGCGATTTTGGCTATGACTATGCAGATATGTCTCACTTGCAAGAAATTTCGCAGACATCTATTCAGGAGGTGGATGAATTGAAAGCACGGGTTTTTGATTTTATGAATCGTTACTACAACGTGGATATCAGCGCTGACACGGTGACTGCTCTTAGAGACTTTAATGAGGAAGTAAATGTTCTGAAGAAATACAAAATTACATTCCCGGAGATAGAAGACTCTGGGAA
>JAHIWJ010000181.1 GCA_018816205.1 Nanobdellota archaeon | reverse complement strand
TTGTATAATCTTAAACGGACAATTAAAACTTCAAACGAAAAAGAGATTCAGCTTTTTTTATTTTTCAAAATTGAAATGGTTTCATTTGGGACAACGCCGAAGGAAAGATTAAAAACTAAAGAACCTTGTTTGTTGAATGGGCGCGGAAGGAAGAGGCAAAAACAAACTAAGAGAAAATGAAAAACGGCTTCAAGATGCCCAAATAGAACGAATCCAAAGATATTGGAGCGACCCAGAGTATAGAAGGCAGCAGGACAGCCTCTGTGATGCTTTCGGCGTGCAGAGACTTAGCAAAATAAGTTATCCGCCATATCTGAAACTGGTTAGGGCAGATGATTGATGCCTTCGCAGTATCCAATCATTAATTCGTTTTGTTATAATGTGGAATAACAAGATCCTTTATCCTTCATCAACCCACCACTAAATATTTTTCATGTGATTATTGGTGCATGGAGTATAACACTAAATCCAAAATTATCTTAACTGCATGAACAAATCAAGGGAGAGAGTTATATAAATTTATGCCGCCGTTCTTCTGAAGATTTCCAAAACCTCTTCTTCAGTTGTTTCTTTGTGTAATTCTGGATGGGCTATTTCAATCATTTTGTATGCAGGAACTGCTTGGTAGATGACCATGGGTTTTCCATCCAGAGTATACTCCGGATTGATTCCGGCAGCATCTACGACTCTTAGGGATATCGGGCGGCCGCTTTTTGGCAGGACAATGTCTGCGTAAATTAAATCCGGACGGAGTTTTTTTGCCTGGGTGACCATTTCACGAGAGACATGCTCGTTTGGTTCTCCAGCGGAGTAGAACATGGTAGTTTTCGGGTAGGCATCAGAGCCTTTGTCACTGAGGTTGATAATTGCTGCGGGAGGTCTTTCTGAATTTAGAAGTACGCCACGCGTCATGTTTTCTCCGACGCCGATTGCAAGATCTCTCCCATATTGTCTATTTAGTTGGTCTGCCAAGGCAACTGCTTTGCTGAACGTTCTGTTGACGATTACGATATATCCTGCTTCTCTTTCTGCGAGGGTTCTTGCGAATTGCTGCGCAACACCGCCGGCTCCAATTAGAACAAATGTTTCGCCCTCCGTTTTTTTGTCGACCATCTCGAGTTTTTCTTCTAGGCTGCGCATTAATCCTTCAGAGTCTGTGTTGTGCCCGACTAATTGGCCGTTTTCTTTTACTATTATGTTCACGGCTTTTAGGTCGCTTGGGGAGATTAAGTCTAAGTACGGAATTGCTGCTTCCTTAAATCCTACGCCTGCTCCGCCGCCAAGATATTTTGGATCACCTTTTAATTCTTGAAGAATTTGTTTCGCTTGTTTTGGGTCTCCTACGACCATGATATTCTGTAGGGGCATTTGTTTTTGGTTGTAGAGGGAATTCCACATAATGGGGGTTTTTGCACTATAATCGTGAGCGATGAGGGGAACAGTATATCCTACTAGTGTGTCTAGGGAGTCTAGGTCTAAGAGGCCCTTCTTTGTTTCAGGAGGTTGTCTATGAAAGCCTTCTACTCCATTTTTCTGAGAGAGCAGTTCTTTGCGTTTTCTTTTTCCAGCTTCGCTAAGCAAGAAGTCGTTTGCTTCTGGGAGCATGGCTGGGAAGACTATTCCTTGTTCGATTAGTGTTCTGAGTGTCATTTTGTTAACTGTTGTTAAGGTTTTTTAAGGGTTTTGTTAACAGGGGTTTCGCAGCGTCATCACTTTGGTTTAATGAAACTTTTTGCGATTATTTTATAAAGTCTTGAACGCTCTTTGTTAAATGGGTTTTGAAGAAGAGGTTGCGGGAGCAGGTTTGGACATAAGTGCGATTAAATTGAATCCCGACGATCCTTTTCTTTGGGCTTCTGGGTTTCATATGCCTATTTATAATGATAATCGAATGTTTCTTTTTCATCCCAAGCATAGGCGACTGATTGCTGAAGGATTTCGTCGGATTTTAGGTGATGGGGGAATTCAATACGACGTTATTGCTGGTACGTCAACTGCAGGGATTTCTCCGGCTACAACACTGGCCGATTGTGCTGGAATGCCTTTGATTTATGTTAGAGATAAACCTAAAGATCATGGGCTTAGGAATCAAATTGAAGGAATCGATGCCAATTCCGATTTACAGGGGCGACGAGTAGTCTTGGTAGAGGATTTAATTTCTACCGGGGGAAGTTCTGTGAAAGCTGTTCAGGCAATCCGTAGTGCAAACGGCTTGTGCGATAATTGCTTGACTGTTTTTGACTATGAGTTAGATGTCTCTGCGCAGGCTTTTGGCGGGTTGAATCCCCCATGCCAGGTAAATGCTCTTCTGAGATATAGCATTTTGCTGAAAGTAGCAAGAGACAGGGGCTATATTAATGAAATTCAGGCAAGGGGGCTTGAGGAATGGAGAGCTGATCCTTTCGGCTGGGGAGAAAAACATGGTTTTCCCAAGGTGGAAAGATGAGGGTCTTAACTGAAAAAGAAATGCGCGCAAAGAAAATGGTTTGTTTGCCATTGGATGGGCTTGATAGTTTGCATGACTTGAGTGCTAGAGTCGAAGAGTTAAGTCCGGTTGTAGGGTTGTTTAAAATTGGGAAAGAAACTTTTACAAGATTTGGTCCTGAGGCAGTTAGAGTTGTTCATGGTTATGGTGCTGATGTCTTTCTTGATTTGAAGTATCATGATATTCCGAATACTGTTATGGGGGCAGCTGATGCTGCGGCAATGTTGGGCGTCCGTATATTTAACGTTCATGCTTCTGGCGGGCTGGAAATGATGCGGGCTGCTGTTGAAGGTGCGCGAAGTGGTGCTGAGAGATATGGTATGGAGGTTCCAAAAGTAATCGCTGTGACGGTTTTAACTAGTATTGACCAGGGAATAATGAATGATCAATTGAGAGTTCCTGGACTAGTTGAAGATCAGGTTTTGCATTATGCTTTTTTGGCCCATCAAGCTGGGTTGGATGGAATTGTTTGTTCTGCTGCGGATTTGGGTGCAATTAGAGATAAACTTCCATCGGGTTTTACGTATGTAACTCCTGGAATTAAAGGTACAAAAACGCCTGCAGGAACTGATCAAAAGAGAGTCTTTTCGCCGGGGAGTGCTGTTCGCGACGGCTCAAGTATATTGGTTGTTGGGAGAGCGATTACGGGGCCTGAAACCTCTGCAGGAAGACTGCGGGCGGGCTATGAAGTTCTAGAAGATATGGCTCTGTATTTGTAAGTTAATAGACGTATTCATTACAGAACTCGCAGTTCTTTTCTGGAGGGCAAGGTTTGAAGCCCTCTTTGTATGCTTGCTTAATTTTGTTGCCGAGGTCGATGAGTTCGGCTTCGACTTCGTGGAGGTTGAAGGCTAGGCGATTCGATTGGATGTTGAGGACGTCGCCATTGTCTTTTACTGCGAACTCAAGAGGGTGGGAATTTTGGAAGACATCAAGGGTTAGTTTTTTTACTTGGCCTATTGGTTTTGAAGCGAGGGCATAGTAGCCGAGCTGCCAATTTCTTTCTTTGCCTGAAGGAGTGGTTTTGCCGGTCTTGTAGTCGATTATTTCGATGCCATTTGGGAGGAAGTCAATTCTGTCTGCGATGCCCATGAATTTCAAACCGGAAAATTCAGTAAATAATTTTTTTTCAGTTAAGGAACTTTCCGAATATTTATTTTTGTTGCGGTCGTAAAATATTCTTATTAGTGGCAGAACTTCCTCAAGGTCAATGGATTCCCATTCTTCTTTGCTTTTGAGATCTTTGGCGAAGTTGATGAAGTCTTCGAGTTTTTTGAAGTTAGATTTGACGCCGTGTTCGAGAACGAGGTGGATAAACGACCCCATTTTTAGGGCGTCCCAGGAGACGACGGTTTTTTCAGGCATGTTGTAGACATATTTGTACTCGAATTTCTTTTGGCAGTTTTCGAAAAGTGTTAGGGCTGAAGGGGAAAGAGTTTTTTCTTTTATTTCAGGTAGGACTTCTAGCGAGGAAGTGATTGTTATGTTTGGTTCTGCTTCTATGGCTTTTTCTTCTAGGTCTTGAGAGAAAGAAATATCTTGGTTTTCTTTGTAGTTTATTTCTTCGAGAAATTGTGACGGGGCGAATTTTTTGCCGGCGTATTCTTGTGCGTAAGTTAAGATTAGTTCTGATTTTGAGCGGGTGAATGAGACGTAGCAGAGTCTGCGTTCTTCGAACATTTGGTTGAGGCGTTCGTATTCTTCGGGATTTTCTATTCCCGGTTTTGAGATTAGCTCTTCGGGAAGGAGTTTGTTTTTGGAGATTCTTTCGATTGGGAAACGTTTTTGGGCCATGTTTGTTAAAATTACGGTGGTGTATTCTAGACCCTTGGTTGCGTGGGAAGTCATTAGACGGACGCCCTTGTCTTCGATGCGGGGAGATTCTATTGTGATGCTGAGAACGTTGAGAACTTCGAGATAGTCTATGAAATCGTTTAGTTTTCCGATGTGTATCTCGGCGTATTTTTTTGCGAATTCTCTGAACCTGCTGATGTTGATGAGAGCTTCTTTGTCAGTTTTTTCCAGATCTTCCGGGGCGAAGCCGCAGAGGGTGGCTGCTTGGCTGATGAAGTCTTCCAGGGATTTTCCGTTTTCAGGAATTAGGGATTTGATTCTTGTGAGTATTGACTCTAGTTTGATTTTACCTTCGGGGCTTATTTTTAGAGAGGAAATAGTTGTGAAAATTTTGACGTTGTAGTTCTCTGTTTCTTTGTTTTCTTTTAGGAATGCTGTGAGTTTGATGAAATCTTCTTTGGGGAATGTCTCTTCGTGAATGAGGCCCCACCAGGCAGACCACCCAAGATTATTCTTTTTGACGAGGTTGTTTACTACGGTTAGGTATGCGGTTATTTTTTTTATTGAGTTTTGTTTTAGCAGGGACTCTTGACCAACAGAGTGGAATGGGATGTTCGATTCGGTGAGGGCTTTGCGGATGACTGCAAGTTGTTGATGGGTGCGTGCCATGATGCAGATTTCTTCCAATGGCTTGTCTTTGGAGATTTTTTCTTTCATTATTTCTACGACTTTGCGAGCTTCTTCGCGGCCGTTTTTTGTTTCGACGACTTTTATGTTTTCGCCGTGGTGGTTGAAGGCATTTTGCACGAAGAGGCATTCGTCTTCGGAAGTGTAGTTGTTTTTTATCAATTGGTGGGCGACTTGGAGGACCTTGTTTGGGGAGCGATAGGATTTTTCTAGGGTGAAGATGTCTTGTGGGGTGATGTCGAATACTCTTTTGAAATGGTCAAGGTTTGCTTCGTAGGCGCCGCGGAATCGGTAGATTGACTGGTTCATGTCGCCGACTACTGTTATGTTTTTGTGTGAGGCGATTAGTTCTAAGAAGTCTAACTGGACGCGATTCGTATCTTGGAATTCGTCTACGATTATGTAATCGAATTCTTTTGAGATTTCTGGATTAGATTTTAGGAGTTCGACTGATTTGTTGTTTAAATCGGAATAGTCAAGCATGTTTTTTTGATCTTTGATTTTTTCGTAGGCTTCGAAAATTGTTATGAATTTTGTGAGGTCAATTATTTCTCTTATGCGAATGACTTCGTTTGCGAGTTTTTTCTTTTTCTCTTTGTTTTGTTCGAGGAGCATTTCGGTTTGGACGGTTTCCAATTCTTCTTTAAGTTCGGGGATTGGTTTGTGGTGGGTTTTTTCTTTCAGATAATTTTGGAGTGCCTGAATAGTTATCCCGAGGTCTTTTGCTTTTCCGATTGTGTCAATGTAACGATGGCAGTTTATTGGAGGAACGCGGAGATTTGTATGCAAGAGGATTTTTGCGTCGTCGGGCGTTAGGGTTTGGAAGTTTTGCTTTTCTTTTGGAAGGTGTTCTTTTAGTAGATGGGCTGAGAATGAGTGGAATGTCTTTACGAGGGGTTCTGTTTCTAAGTTAGGTAGGGCTGCTCGGATTCGTGAGGCTAGATTGTTTGCGGCTTCGTTGGAGAATGTGATGCAGGCGATTTTTTCCGGGAGGCAGATTTTATTTTCAATTAGGTGTTTGACTTTTTCTACCATCAAGCGAGTTTTGCCTGTGCCTGCGCCGGCTAGGACAATGCAGGGGCCGGAGGTTTTTGTTAGGGCGTCCATATTTAATAATTGAATAAGAGGGTTATAAGGCTTTTGCGCCGAGGGATATAAATATAATTTGAGTGCAATAATCTTTATAATCTGATAAATTACAGGTTTGTATGGTATGTTTCTTTGAGAATGAAACTGATGCAGGCGAATTGGCGGCGATTTATAAAACTGTTCCGCACGAGGGTTTGTCTTTTAGTCCGCTTGAATTCGCTCATGCTGTTGGAGGGAGGATTTACACAGAATGGTGTATGAGTCCAGAATCTAGGGGCCAGGATCGTTGTTATAATTATCAAGGCCAGGCATTTCAGAGGTTTGTTGCTGATGAAACTCATTATGAAGGATTGCGACGTGCGGCCGCTGGTGAAGGGGATGTCTGGGCTCCGGAAGTATTGCTTCAACGGAGGCGGGATGTTCTTGTTGCGTTCACATTAAGAGCTGTAAAGTTTTTTCAAGAGACCGGGGGCAAAAGTGCTAGGATGATGGATCGTGAGAATTTACGTTGTGATTTAGAACCTTGGTTGGCTTTGCGCGGACATGGGTAAAAGTTAAATACTCTTTTTGTCTATTTTATGGATGGAAGTTTTGCTGGATACTAATTTTATAATCTCTTGTGTGCTGAAGCGGATTGATTTTGTAGAGGAGCTTGAAGGAATGGGTTTTCATGTTAGGGTTCCAAGAGGGGTTTTGCAGGAAATGAAGGATTTGAAGACCGATAATAAAGCATCTAGGGCAGAAAGGCAGGCGATTGATGTGGCTTTTGCTTTGCTTGATGAAAATAAGGTTAAGAAAGCGAGGATCGGTGGGAGTTATGTTGATGAGGGGCTTATCCAAAAAGGAAAGGAAGGAATTTATATTGCTACTTTAGACAGAGGGATTAAGAAAGTTGTGCCGAATAAAGTTGTTATTGATTCTGCGAAGAAGTGTTTGAAGATTGTGAGGGGCTAGATCGTCAAGCAACTCTTAACAAACCCATCGAACAAAGGCGAGGGCTTCATGAGGGTGGAGTTGAATTCTGGGTGGGCCTGGGTGGCGACGAAGA
>JAHIWJ010000180.1 GCA_018816205.1 Nanobdellota archaeon | reverse complement strand
AATCTGATTTCTGAAGTTGCCATGATTTGATTGTGGTGACAAAAATGTAGATATACTAACATACACTTTCTGAGGATTTTTACATTGATGGATAAATTTAAATAGTTTCTCTGAAGTTGTAATCTGCCTTTTATTCTGTCTGCAACGACCATCTTCATCTATTGTTTTAAATATTCTCCAATTAGAACTTTCAATTGAATTAAACATTTTTGTGCAAATTTCCATCGTGTAATAATTTAACATATTCATGTCTTAGCACCCTTGCTTAGATTCTCAACACTATTAAAAATCTTTACATAATTATCTTTGTAATAGTTTAAGGTATTCATATTTTTGTTATCTTGCTTGCATTTACTATCCAGAATTGTCCATTGTTCCTTAACTTTGAATATGCGTCTATAACTCTTATCTTGTCCATATGTTTAAATTTAGTTATATTATCTCCGATTAAATCTAAATAGGCAGTAGGACTATTATCACCTTGTTCGCTTTCTGCATCTGCAACTAATACAGTTTTAATCTTCTTGCCAAACATCTCCTTTGGTTCTGCATTATCCCAGATTATCTTTAAATCAATGTTTACCTTACCTTGCTTATCTTGCAATTCATCAATCTTCATCTTCATCACCACCCAATAAATCATCTAGTTCTTCCCTTGTTAGTTTCTTTTTGTTTAATGGATTCTTAATTACTGTTCTACCCGTGATTGTATCTTTCTGTTCCATACTCATCTTAGGTTAAACCTCTGGAATAATCCCTTTTTGTTCTCATTAAACTCTTCTCTGTAATGGTCTTCACATAAACCAACAGTATATACCTTTCCATCACATTTTTTACATTTATCCATAGTAAATACCTCCTTTTGAGGCTTGTTAATACCCACCACTATTTAAACTTTTATTGTAACTATTAAGTTAAAAAATGATAATTTACCCAGAATGTATTTTGGATAAATTACCTAAATTATTTTATTTACAAGAGCCTTTTCTTCCACCTGTCTTTCTTCCTGTTCCTTTTCCTTTAGCTCTACCTCTACCTGCGCCACTCCCATCTCTTGGTCCTCTTGAACCACTTCTTGGGCCAGTCTTGTCTCTCTTTGGCATATTCATTACCTCCTTCTATTTTTGATACTTATCTAACTGCTCTTCAATCTGTTTAGCTGTTAGTTTATGCTCTGGACCGAGATAAGCAACGTGCTTTGTTGACCTTTTACCATTACTATAGATAGAACGCTGTATGGCTAAGTAATACCTTCTGCCTTTCTTTTTCCTTACTAAGTGTACCATCCTAAGTAGGTATTACTGCTCATTTATATACTTTTCGTTTTTTAAATATACTATCTTTAAACAAGAATAGTAGTACACCACCTACAACAATAGTCCAACCTATCATTGGTTTAGATGGCCAGATACAAGCACCAATATTTCTTAAGAAGTTAACACCATTACATTCTGGCGTTGCTGTAGTTTCTTCTAAAATTGGTTTATCTAATTTAGTTATAGAAGTCCCAATTGCACCATTCATTATAAGTAATGCAACTATGATTATAACCATGAATGGGAAGAACTCTTTCTTTTTAAAGAATACTATAAAGGCTATTATTAATATCAATCTTAAGAACCACATACTATAAAAGATTACTCCAGATGATACATCTTCGAGAGTTACAGTACAATCTTTATCAAATAATGGGTTCTCTCCATCGTCACATTCTCCGTTATTAATCTTGCAGTCCGATGTAACTCTTTGAATTATACTTAAATTAAGTGGACATCCTTCTGCTTGTCCTTCCACATCTATTCCTGTTGCGGAACCAGACGATGTTCCAACTGATGGTGATGATGAACCAACAACAACTGCTGTGGAAGTTACTGTTAAGAAATAGGTTGATGAAGAACCCCAATTGCTTAGTTCATCAGTACAGTTGATACTCCAATTATGTTCTCCAACACTAAAAGTGTATGTGTAGTTGGTTAGTGATAAATTACTGCTTACATTAACTGAATCCACATAAAGTACACACTGTGTTATATTGGATGTGTCATAAGAGGTAAAGTTTAAGTCATAGGTTAAATCTGTTGAAGATGTACTATTTGATGGTGAAGTTAGGTTGATTACTGGTGCTGTTGCATCTATTGATATATTCATTGCTCTTGTTCCAGTACAGTTTTGGTTTGATGATGTATCTACAGCACATGCCATATAAGTGTAATCGTCTGAAGGTAATACTTCTGTTGCATTATAACTTTGATTTATATATAACTCCCATGAATCAATATCATATCTTCTTAGGTTTGCTATGTACTGTTGATATACTTCTTGCTCTGTTAGGCTATAGTTCCATATTCTAACTTCATCCATAGAACCATTGAATGGATATGCCATATCATACTTATTTCCTACAATTAAATCTGTTGTGGTTATAGCACTTGCATCTCCTGCATTTGCATATGTTAATCTATGTTTCATCTGGCCATCAAAGAATATATTATAGTCCTGTATTGTTGTTCCATTTCTTCTCCAGGTTATATAATGCCATTGGTT
>JAHIWJ010000002.1 GCA_018816205.1 Nanobdellota archaeon | reverse complement strand
TAAAGCTTATTGCTATCACAATAAACACACTTTCTGCCTAGAAAATATCTGTCTGACAATATCTTTTTCATTACTCTCGTCGTAGTTTTACTTAATTATAAGCTTTTTTGGTGCTAGAATGCTATAATCACCAAAATCTAAATAGAACTACTTTTTATAACTTTCTCTTGAGATTTCACAATCTTCTGGGGCGAAGGGCTTCGGCGGAGGTAGGGTAGGTTTTTGACCGAAGGTCAAATATTAGTGGGAATCAGAAATCTCAAATACAAGAAAACCTACGTTTGCCTCATTTCATTGGCTTCTTCTTTCCTTCAAATTTAACGAATTAAAAATAAAAAACAAATTAATTTTATACTGCAGTACTTGAGATCGATCCGCCAGTTGTCTGAGTAACAGCACTTCCTCCGATGTAATAACTTACAGCGATATCGCCACTATAGGAATCACCTGCAGTTATCACGTCTGCAGAGCATTGCGCGCTGAACGAATCAGAACTACCAACAGTCACATTCTTCCTAGCTGCCAAGGTACCACAAGTAAAGTCTCCAAAATCAACAGAGATTCCCTGCACATCTATTGTATCCGCACCGTCATTTCTGATTTCAATATTGACTGCATCCGGAGTCGCGTCATCAATATTTGATGCAACTAGATACAAAGGCGAGTTCAGATAAGTCGTCCCACCGCTTCCAGGTAGATCTGTCAAGTACACGGCTAGAACTCCAATGACTATAATCGCAGCTAAAATAGCCCAACCATAGGTCATAAGGAACTCCATTGCTGCCTGTCCTTTTGTTTTCATGTTTACCTCCTTTTGATTATTGTTTGATTATCAATTTCCCATAGTTTTCCTACTTTATAAATATTTTGATTTTTCAAAAATGAAAAAATGTTTCTCTAAACCCCTGAAAACATTTTTAACGCCTCATTGCCTAAAAAAACAAAGAGATGGTAGAAAAACGCCTGATTATCGCCCTAATTGCCATTGTCATAGTTGGGCTCTTCTACATCTCAGCAAGACTAAGTTTCCCAATAATAAGCGATTTTGTCTCAGAAAACTTCCAGTCAGGACAAGACACTGACAACGATGACGATGGAAACGAAGACCTTCCCCCAGACTACGCCGTCTCAGGCAGTACTGCCCCGGGGGGAAACCAAGGTGGAGAAGTCGGGCCAGGCGGAGACACCAGCGATAACCCAACATCCCCTCAAGGATGCGTACTAAGAACAGTCTCATACAGTTTAGAAGATTTCGAAAAAACCCCCACCTGCAACGTTTACGAAGGCGAAAACTGCGTAGACAAAACAGTTGAATGCTCCGTTCAAGTAAGAAACTTAGACTACAGTCTAGAAGGCGACTTTGAGCTAATCTTCGCCTATAGAATTGTAGACGTTCCTGGAGTTTACTCAACAGATTCAGAAACAGAAACACTCCCGCCCCGCGCCGTCAAAGAATTCTTAAGTTCTCTGCAAGTTCAAGGCCCAGAAGCAAAAGAAGATATCACCTGTAACTTCGAAATGGGCAAGGCGCCAAAAAGAGAGGTCTGCTACTAGCAGGCAAGATCGCCATAATATGCGCGGTGAATATTATCTAACCTTACCCAAGGATCCATGCCTGCCAAGTGGCACGTCCCGCTCAAACTTGCACTGGAAAAATAAACATGATCCTCGAGAGATTTACCCGTTCGATACGGCACAGGAATATCATTAACATACACCAAAGATTCAATTCCATACGGAGATGTAGCCAAAAGATTTCCCTCAAGCCTATCAAGAAAACTCGGAGCATCACTGTGTTCTCGATAATACCTTCCAGTAATGTGAGCACTCAAATTTGAACTATCAAAACCTGAATAAGGTGTCCGAGTAAACGTCGGAGGCTCGGTGTTTCCTGCGGTTTCAACAAAATAAACCGGATCAGTAAAATTAGAAATCGCAATCAAAGTCTCAGTCACCAGAGTTTTATTCCAGGAAGCAAGCCCGTTACGATCTTCCAAGAAAAAATCCACAGTAAAAATAACCTTAACATTCCAGGAATCTTCCTGCGTTATGTTAATTGAAGGATTAGAAAAATCGCTCGTGGCACTGATTGCAGCAGCCCTTTCTGATATTAACTGCTCCAGCTTCGAAAACGTAATTGCCTGAAGCAACGGCTCAGACCTGCCATTAATCGTCCCATTGAAAAAAATCTCATTCATTAAAGCATCTGTGTCGTTCAAATAATCTCCTGTATCAACAATTTCCTTCTCCATATAAAAAATCGCCCTATAGCCAGTAATGAAAATCTGCCTGGAGAGGTCTTCCTCGGTAAAAGACACAAAACTGTTCAAGGTTTTCACTCTTTTCTGCACGCTCTGCCACAAGGCCATATCTGAAAAGAAAGTGATAGAAAGCATAAACAAAGATATAATAATCAACGTGAGCATCAAAAAAAAGATGCCTCTCTTGTTCATCATCTCCATCTCCTCGCCTGCACTTCAGTATAATAAGTGAAAGGAATTCCCTCAATCTCGCTCAGCGTAATCTCCAAATCCTGTTCAGTGAAAGGCACATCTCCCTTGCCATTATCATTCAAATCAAGTGCCCTCAAAAGATTCAACGCAGCCACCTGATACGCATCGTTATGATTGACTATATGCCCGTAATCATTCGACCCAGACATTGCATCATAAGTCGTTTCATCAAACAAGCAGTCATCTGTACCAGAATATCCTTCAGGAATGTTTATATCGAGAAGATACGAATCATCCTCAAGCTGCAAATCCCACGAACAGCCCTGAGCAACAGGCAGAATATCAGAGAAAGAACTAATGTTCTGAACAATCAAATAAACAATTTTATTGTCTGCCGATGATGAAGAAGTTTGATTAGACTTTGAGACCCCCAGCGTCACATTAGCCGTATTTTCTGCTCCCGCAACAACAACAGAATCAGCAACTGTAACATGATACGGATCGCCCAGATAAATATAACCCAGCCCATACTCGCTCAAATTAAAGACAGACTGGCCATTGATAAAGGCCCCGCTCGTCCACAACGCTCCGGAATAAGAGACTATATTTGTAATGACCGGAATAGCTCCGGGGGGAATGTAAAAACTGCCTCCGAAAGCATCATCAAAGTCTTTTTCAGCAGTGATTAACAGCCCATACGGAACGTCTATGTCATCATATTCAAATTTAATGTACGAATCTGGGTAAAGAACCGTTCTTAAAACACCTCCCTCTGAATAAAGCGTTTGCTCCACATAATCTGTTAAAATAGTATTAGCAATCTGCTCATAAACATTGGAAAGGTTAGTGGCATCCGAATAATAATAATTTCCCCCGCAGCCATTCTCTTCTGCGATAGCTATCATAGTTTCTGTATCGACAGCATCCCCAAGCCCGACTGCATGAACCACCACGCCGTAATCTTCACACGCATCAATCGACGCCTGAATCGCATCGTCGCCCGCGTCGTCAGCAACCCCATTACCATTCAAATCAGGTGTCCATCCCTGTTCAGCACATTCCACATTAGCCCACCCATCACTCATGACCACAATCGACCAATACCTCTCTTCAATCTCGCAGATGTTAGAACAACCGTCGTGATTATCGGTGTTGCCATCATCACACTCTTCTCCACTTTGAATAAGACCATCGCCGCAAACCGCAGTAGTATCGCAGGCCAGAAAACCATTACATCCAGAGTTACACTCTTTCAAACCCTCCTCGCCTCCAGATTCGCAAAACTGCGCATCTCCATCGCACACTTCTCCCACCTCGGTAACCCCGTTTCCGCATACAGCATTCGTTTTGTTCAGCCCCCTTATTTCCGCCAAAGTCAACGCCTTAGAGTAAATCCTAAACTCATCAATCTTCCCGTCAAAGTCGTCCTCTCCACTCCCACTAGACCGAGCTCGACCAATGCGAGGAGCCAGAAAATTAGGCATCACATCTGCTGGATCAACATCCGTATCAACTAAAACGCCGTCAAGATACAGCTCAACTGAAGGCGTTCCTCCCTCATACCTCCAAACTCCCACAAGATGCGCCCACCCTCTTGTATCAATATCGCTGACGCGATACTCTGCATCATCAAAATCCGTTCCGTCGGCATCTTCAAATTGAAACCTCAAATCTCTTTGATTATCCAATTCAAGATAGAAATACTCTGTCGGATTGGAAGCATCTAAAATCGTTCTGTCTGTATCATCCTCCGAATCAACCCAAATTGAAAATGTTCCTTCATCGCTGTCAAGAATATCCGGAATCGTGATATAATCTCCACTTCCGTCTAGATTAAATGAATTTCCACCAATTCCTACAGCAGAGGTCGGATTTCCTGAAACCGCACCATCATTCCCCAATCCGCTCTTATCAGCGACGCTGGCACCAACACCGTTATTAAAATCATAATAAACCAACAATCTTCCAGGTTTATTTACCTGCTGTGAATCTAAAAATCCTTCCATTGCCTTGTTGATTCCGCAGCAAATGCAAGTGCTTCCATCCGCCCACCAACTGTCTATCTCTGCATCCAGAGAAGCCGAATCATTCGACAACTCATGAAAATCACTATCGCTCGCACTAGCCCTATAACCCGCAAGACCAACACGATTTCCAGTGTTGTTTAAAATAATATCCACCAACAAGTGATTAGCGTCCTGGGATGAACTAATCGGACCGAGCCAGGTGCCGCCGCATGATGTACAATAGCTTTGACTCTCATAACATCCCCAAGAATAATGACCTGGAACTGATCCAGTTTCAGAACACCTCATACTACCGGAAAGATCTGTGACAGAAAAAACATCAATATCCTGAGCGATTCCAAGATAAGAAGCATTTTCTAAACCAAGTCTCAACGGCGTTGTTTTGCCTTCCAAGGAGCCATAATCAATTAAACCTGAGAGTAGACCGTTATCAAGAAATATCGTTTCTTCTCCGTCAGTCGCACCCTGATAAACACTAACGTTGCCAATATTTAAAAACGCCGTATAATTGCTGTTCATATGAAGCGAGATTTCCATTTGAGTTAAATTATTCGGAACAAAAAATCCATCATAAACATTAATCAACCCATCCACGCCTGGAAAGTAATAAGTCTTGTTCTTTCCAGAAAGTTGAGCATCGCCCCGGTAGTTTACCTTTACAAATCCCCCTGCAATAAATAAACCCTGCCCCCCAAATTCCAAAATGTTATCTCCCTCGGAAAAATAGTCTGAAGCGTTCTCTATAGTATAATGCTCCGGTTCATATGGCGACGGCCGGTTTTTAACGAAGTGATCATAATAAGCCCCATTGATGTACAAATCAAAATCCTCGCTAATAGCCATCTCGATTTCGACCTCGTCAGAAATATTGCCCTGATAGTAAATCATAGTCGAAAGATTGCCATCTCCCACATATCCTCCGAAGTAATAATAATTTGTTACCCAATCGCTCGAAAGAAAAGCCCGTGCAGCATAGCCGCTAATGTTCTGACCAGCCTCAATTCCTGAAATAACCTGCCGTGCTACATCGACCTCGTGGGCTTCCTCATAAGGCGTCTGATTGCTTGAAAAAATCAGCTCATCCCCATACCAAATTCCCACATTCTCCGTAGTGTTCAGATTCTTAAGAGCAATGTTCGCCAAAAGCTTGGCATTGCTAGCGTTATAGACGTAAAACTCGCCAATCTGTTCAAGAAGAGTTTTATCAGGATTCCGAATTACTCCGCTGGAAATCATAGCTTGCACTGTAACGTCATCCAACTCAGAAACCTTCAGAGTCGACAAAGCAGTTAAAATGTCTGAATGAATTTCCGTATCCGGCTGAACATAATCGCTCAACGGCCTCACTGCAATAATAACAAATAAAATTATAACCAGCGCAATAAGAGCGTCCGTACTAAAAAACGCTGCCCTTCTATTAAAAAATACCTTCCTTAGTTCCATGAATAAATATTCAAAGTCGCCACACTTTGATTATAAACAACCACCCGGGTAATTTTCACAAGATTCGTCGCACCGCTTGCATCCAAACCAACCCCATTAGCGACATCGTTTCCTATGTAAACAAAATACTCGTTCCTTACCCTAAAAAGTGCCTTTGTCCTTCCATACGTCAAACTCTTAAATTCAGCCCATTTAGTTTCATTTATCCTTGCATCCGACAAAACACCTATCCTCGCAACATTACTGGCATCCCAATCAATCGGACTCCCTTCAGACATCAAACTGTCCGCAATCATCTCCCCCTCCTGCTGAAGCTGCCCGATAACTTCTTGGCTCGCTCCAGATAAGTTTGTGGTGTATAAATAAAAAGAAACAATGCCCACTATAAAAATGACCATGCCCACAACTAAATCAAATCCCCATGCCTGCCCCTCTTTTTTCATATTATCACTTAGAAAAACAATATATATATACCTTGTTTCTTTTGTTTTAGCATAATCAACAGCTAATGAAAGGGGGTGAGAAGATGAAGAGCAATGAAATCTGGACAATTGTCGGAATTGCCGCATTAACTTCTGTAGTGGTATTCTTTGTGCTGTATTTTGCTTTTGGGCAGGTGATGTTTGCGCCTTATATCAATGCATGGCCAACAACTAATGCACAAGTCGGTGGAGAAGGCGGAGGTACATCAGAAATAAATGCGAATAGATGTCAGGCCGATGGGACTTGTGAGATGAACAATGCTGACATTGGCGGAGCGGTCTACTTGGGAAACGATCCTAACCAGGTTAAAATTTCACATGGCCCTGATTATGACCTTTCTATTTCTGCAGGATTTACTAGGTTACTTGGAAATTTTAACGTGAGAGATAATTTGCAGATAGGGGATTCAGTGGGAAGTTTTCCAGAAAATTCTAGCGGAAATGTCGCAATAGAAAAGGCAGTTAGTATTGGAGGAAGTTTGGGCGTTGGCGAAGGAGTAGAAGTAGGCGGATATTTAAAATTGATGGACCCAAACGGTATCGGCGCAGAAGTATACATCGACCCAAGAGTTGAATACCCTATCAGAATGTACGGTTTCATGGGCAACGGAACAGGATATGCCTGTATCAATGAACAAGGTGCGTTATACAAGAGTACCACGCCCTGCATCTAAAAACATTTATTTTTATTTTTTCTTTTTTCTTTAATCAAAAAATCTTAGAAGCCGCAGAATTTTTTATAATCAGACCCTTTTTGCCAATGCTAAACGGATAAATTTTATTCGAATGATTGGTGCCCCTCATCTTTATCACCTCAAGATATCGCCGCCGCTCTCTCGCGTCTCGAACAAAATAAATCGCGATGATAGAATCAACCTCAAATTCCAAAGCTCGCGAAGTCGCCTTGTCCTGATCCATAGGGTCTTCTTCCAAAGTCAATAAAGATGTGCAATCCCAATCCCGTATCATACCGAATAAAGAAAGCGCCGCCTCTCTCTGCGACAGCTCATCGTTGAACAGCAAAGCAAACGAAGTGATGCTGTCAATAACCATTCGACTGACCTTCTTACTTAAAATTACACTCTCGATAGTGCCGCCACCCTCCTCAAGCATCGTTTTAACTTTTATAGGCGTATATTCAAGAAAAGTAAACAACCCTTCCTGCTCGTACTTTTCCAAATCCCAGCCCAAAGACATCATGTTTTCATAAAACTGCGTCTTCTTCTCCTCAAAAGTAACATACAGGCAATGCTCGCCTCGATTCATCGCCTCAACAAGAAACTGCGTCGCAAAAATTGACTTCCCGCTTCCGCTTCCTCCCACAAGCAAATTTGTAGAATCCTTCACAAACCCCCCGCCAATCAACCTATCAAAATTCTTAATCCACATCGGAACACGACCGCTCTTAAACGCTTTATGCACTGCCCCTTTCCGTCTGCTCTTGAGAACCTTTCGCGCCGCCCCTTTCCGCTTGTGATGAACCGCCCGCTTCACAACCTTCTTTTTCACCTTTTTCTTCATACCTACACAAGCAAAAACCAATATAAAAACCTAACTAACAAACACATTCCCGAAATATATTCCCAGAAACCACCGCGCGGCAAAATAAACAATAAGTGCAATTACTATTAAAGGAATAGTGTACTTCAACCCGTCTTTCTCATTGCCACTGCCCACCAGCCCAAGAATCAGCGAAGCCAAAATCGCAGAAGCAACTATAAAAGAGGTTGAAAAATAAATGATAAAACTCAGCGAAATGTTAATTGAGCTTAGAGTAAACGGCAAGTTCACGTTAACATCAGTAGTGGGCACCTGCGCAAAAATACTTGACATTATCTGAACTAAAACTGAAGACAGTGCAAACAACAAGGGAGCCCCGACGGCCACAGCAAAAAAAATGAAGATAACATACATCAAAACATTCGAAGCCGCTCTTTTCTTAACAAAATTCCTCTCCCTCATATGAGTCGCAGTCTGCTCAAGCAAAATGGAAAGATTTCCTCCAGAACGCAGTCCAGAAATAATCAACTGAATAGTCTTCTTTATATCATCAGAGCCTATACGCT
>JAHIWJ010000179.1 GCA_018816205.1 Nanobdellota archaeon | reverse complement strand
TTTCATAGAACACACCTCCTTATCAGGGGGTTAAACTATCAGATTATATAAATCTGACGTTTAGTATACTATATCCTTGATTAGTAACCTTTAAAACTGAGGTTTATTTTTGAAAGCTGTATTGGTGCGGGGGTACCAGAGTGGTCAAATGGGCAAGACTTAAGAAGTCTGTCGCTCGCTGGAGCGGTCTAAAACAGGATTGAGAAATCTTGTGGCTTAGTGCCTTCGTAGGTTCGAATCCTACCCCCCGCATTCATGTTCAAACAACACTCACTACGTTCGCATCAATGATCGAATCCTACCCCTCATTTTTGTCTAAAATTATTTAAATCGAAACATTGAGGTAATTTAATGCGTGCATATGAATTCCCCCCTCTTTTGTTTGATATCGCACACAGAACTATCGGAGAACCAACTATTCAGACGTTGCCAAATCGGGATTAAAAATATTTTGAAATGACTGTTAACGATAGGGCGCCGTTTGCGCATATTGGGGTTTGGAATGATGATTATAAGAATAGGGGACGTGTAAGTACATTGGGTGTTTGGGGTTGGACAATGCTAAAAAATGGGGCTGATGAAAAAAATAAACTCCTTGACCCAATTTTAAAAGTTTGGGGAGGAGCAAAAAGCGAGGGTGTGTGGACAGCCGGAAAAGGCGAATCACTTTCAGAGGAGGTCATTGTCCAACCAAGGCATTCTTTTTATTATTCCGGTTTGTATTTAGGGGATAGGTTTCATTCTCCTTTAATAAGATTAATCGGGGAAGTAATAGTTACGGCCCATCAATTAAAAACTGAGACGAGTTTATCGAGACTTGAATACTGGGAAGCTTTTAGAAACCCGGGTAGAGACTACACTCGTCCGCCAAGATAATCAGTCCTCTTCGATTTCCCCTAGAATAATATCTGTGCGTTCAGCGACGTGCTTGAGGGCTTCCTTGTCTGTCGCGTGAGGGTGTTCTTCTTTGAATTTGAGTGCATGCGAGGCGCCAGCGATTATCGCAAGCCTTAAAGTTTGATCTTCCACGATATACCCTACTGGAATAGATATATAAGAATTTGTATACAAGCGACAGCAACAAGTTTTAAATAGAGGTTCGTTTTAATGGTTCTGTTGCCTAAGGGAGGTGTTAATGGAGGTCGTCGATAAACTAAAAGCTGAATTGAAAATGCGCGGTTTTTCTCCGCTCACAGTTAGAAACTACACTTTTTTTGTCGAGAAGTTTCTAAAGGCCATTGACAAGAAACCAGAGGAACTTAATGAAGATGATGTTAAATTGCACCTTTCTGAAATGTTTGACACGAAATCTAAAAACACAATCATGCTCGCTGCGGCTGCGCTGAAGTTCTTTTTTGTGGAGGTTTTGAAAAAAGATTTTGCGGGAGTGCCTCTGCCAAAAAAAGAAAAGCGGCTGCCGGAGGTTTTGACAAAAGAGGAAGTCAAGAATCTAATTGAATCGACGGATACTATCAAATCTAGGCTTATTGTTTCGCTTCTTTATTCGACTGGGCTAAGAGTTTCTGAATTGGTAAATTTGAAAGTTTCTGATTTGAATCTTGAGGATAAAACTGGTTGGGTTCGAAGGGGAAAGGGAAGCAAGGACAGGCTTTTTGTAATGTCAGAGAGTTTATCAGGAGAATTGAGAGAGTATTTTGAATCACGAGGAAAAGATAATGTGTTTGTATTCTCAAAAAATAAACCACTAACGACGAGGAATATTCAGAAGATAATCAAAGGGGCTCGGGAAAGAGCAGGAATTTCGAAGAAGACGACGCCGCACACTCTGCGTCATTCGTTTGCCACACATTTGCTTGAGCAGGGAATTGACATTCGTGTGATACAGGCGATGTTAGGACATTCATCTTTGAGCACGACGCAGGTTTACACGCATATCTCGAGCGATCAGCTGAAGAAAGTTAAGAATCCGTTTGATGTGTTGATGGAGCAGGGCGAGGCGGTTGCTGAAAGCAGGGCGGAGCAAGGGGTCGAAGATTAATCTGGGCGGGTTGCGGAGAGTCGGGAAGAGTTAGGGGTTGATTAGGGTTTTGGCTTGTGTTTTAGGGTTGTTTGGGCGGAGGGTTGCGCAGAGCCGGGAAGAGCGGGGCGTTGAGAAGGAAAAGATTTAATAATTGGTTCTTGCCAGATTTTTTATGGTAATACAAATAACCGTTAAGGGTGATCATTTTTGGGTAAGAGATGGATGCATAGGTTCTACACGAGCAAAGCACCCTGATTGGCCAGAAGAAAAAATCTTACGCGACTCTCCGGCTAATCTCCTTTATGGAAACATTAGCATTGGTCATGGGTTCTATACAGCTGGTGAACCCGTTGAATTAGAATGCAAAGTCTGCAGGGAAAAATATAGAATTCCAGCAGAGGATTTTATTGAAGTAGAACAAGCCTTTCAAAGGGAAAATCGCAAATAATTAATTTTCTTTCTCGTTTTGAGTGATTTCTATTACCCTATATTTCTTGTCGAATTTTTTCTGTTTTATCATGGCAACTGTGCCCTCTACAACTAGGCCGATTCCAGCAAGAAGCCAAAACCAATCCGAGGAGAAGTCGTAGAAGCCAGAGAGTTTTATTGCTGTGCCCACAACCATCAGTACGCCGATTAAGATAAAACCCTCATAGCTGAAAAAATTTTGAATTCTTTTTTTCATTTTGGGGGTTGGGGTTTTGAGTTTAAAAGGTTTTTTGGGAAAGGTTTAAAACAAAGTCAATCTATTGGCGTAGATGAATAAACAGGAAAGAGATGAGCTGATTAAAGAAATTAAGAAGAGTTTTGAAGAGGCGAAGAAGGAGATGGGATTTAAGGCAAGTCTTGAAGAATTGGACGATGTTTTTTTCATAACAGAATATATTTTGCATGAAGGTTATGTTGGCGAAGAGTTTCCCCATCAGGTTTGTTCCAGGATTCGAGATAGTTTGAATGCGTGGGCCAATTACCTGCATGGTTTGTTAATGCCGAATCCTCAATATCTTGTGAACCTCACTGAATCAAAGTTAATTAATGAAGAGGACAGGAAAGCTGTTTGGGATTTGTTGAAGGGGGCTTTTGCGTTGACTAGTTTGAATTCACTTTACGGTTTGACCAAGGAGAAGAAACAGGGCGCCGAGTTTATCGATGATTCTTTGGAGTTTTGGAAAAAGAAGTTTAAGCCGGGGCTGGTAAAGATTATGAAGAAAGTGAATAAGGGTTGGAGTGAGTAACTAGGCTTTTTTGATGTGCGTCCCGATGGTTGCGACTAAAACAATCGCTAATGGAATTATAATAAAGTTGAAGTAAAAAAGAACTTCTGATGCTTTTGAAAAAAACAATTGTTGAATGGGTGACAATTGTTCTATTACGCTCATCTGACTGAGATAAATAATAGATAGTGCGCTTGTAAAAAGATTTGCCGTCAATGATGCCCTTAGCCAATAATAATCCATCCGAGAGTTAAGAATGAACAGATAAACTAA
>JAHIWJ010000178.1 GCA_018816205.1 Nanobdellota archaeon | reverse complement strand
TAGAAGCAAGAGAAGAGTACATAATCAGGGAAGCAGCCGAAGATATCATAAGAAGACATCAAGCTCTAGGGAACAACGAACCCTGGAAAAACCCAGACTTTCAAAAAGAAATACTTGAACTTCAGATACAAAGAGAATCTAGGATTCCAAAAAACATAGAAAGAGTCTTCATAGATAGAGGGATACCTGACGGCTTGGCGTATGTTGCTCCAGGAAGCGAAACTGCTGAAGAAATAAAAAGAAACACTCCAAGTTACGACTTAATCTTCTTAATAGAAAACCTGGGAAGCACAGCAACAAACAGAGTAAGGAGAGAAGACCAAGCTCAAGCTCTTGAACTTGAAAAGAAGCTAATTCAAATCTACAAAAATTTTGGCTATGGAATAATCAGAATACCTCCTACAACTCTGCAAGAAAGAGCAGGCAGAATTCTAGAATATTTAGAGCACGACGCAATGACGCAACCAGAAATGGGAACAAGCAGGAGGAAAACATAATGGGAGAAGCACAAGAAAGAAGCTTGGTAATTCCAAGATTTCCCTTGACAGTACTAAACAATGGATATGTTAGTCACATTGTTGGATATGATATATCAGGAATACCGGAATTTGGGCCGTATAAAATAGGAGAATTTGCGAGAGATATATCCGAACATGCCAAAAAACTTGAAGAAGCAAGCATAGCAACAAAAGATCTTACAATTCCATTATATACCAGATTTGCAAAATTTGTAAATACTAGCTGGGATGAGGATGCAACAAAAGAACTTGGAACAAAAGATGGAATGCTTTTTTTATTAGGTGAGGGAGCATTTCCAATAGGGTGCGGGGCTAGAGATATTTGCACAATAATGGCAGTTCATCCAGGTACAAATAATGCAGATTGCATTAGTCAGAAGATTTATCAAGATATTGGAACAAGAGTAAAACCGAGAGCAACCGGAAGAATTGGAGTTGATAAAGAAAATGTATGGATAAGAAATTTTACAACTCAATGGTTTGGCAATTTCAGAGATTATGCAGATGTTATTAGATCTTTAACAAGAAGTAACATATCTCCAAACGACACTCCGATTTTGTTTCAAGCAACTTTTGGGAGAGATAAAGAAATGGAATTTATAAACAAGTATTTCAAATACTGGAAGTTGTAGATTAAAAATCTACAACAAATCAAAAAGGCTTAAATAGCTCAAGCCCGTTTTAAAAAAATGAAAGACTTAGAGATAAAACTTGAAAATGAAGTTGCTAAATATTACGATAAAAGTGGTGGACATGACATTCATCACGTAAAAAGAGTGCTTGCCCTAGCTAAAAGAATAGCAAAAAAAGAAAAAAATGTTGATTTGAATGTTCTTATAGCTTCTGTGTTTCTTCATGATATTGCAAAGAGAATGGAAGAAAATGGAGAATGTTCTGATCATGCTATACAAGGAGTAAAAATGTCCCATTCAATTTTAAAAAAAATAGGATTTCCTGAAAATAAAATTGAAGAAGTTGCATACTGTATTAAAGTTCATCGAAAAACTCAAAAAATAAAACCGCAGACAATAGAAGCAAAGATCTTGCAGGACGCAGATAAAATAGAAGTTTTTGGGGCAATTGGCATTGCTAGAACCTTCGCTGATTTAAGTGCAAGAGGTATGTTATTGCATGATGATGAGTCACGAAAACTGACTTATTTTGAAGATACTAAAACCGATAGTATATTAGAATATCTTAGAAGTTTAGCATTTGCCACTCCAAATAAGTTTAATACAAAAACTGGTTGGAGGGTAGTTAAAGAACGATTAAAATTTGTAAATCAGTTTGTTAAACAATTTGACAAGGAATGGAAATAATCTTACAAATGGCAACCATAGAAAAAACTCTTGAGAATTTAGGGTTTAGCCCAAATGAAATAAAAGTCTATCTCGTTCTTAATGATCACGGCTCAACGAAAGCAGGAAGAATCGCCAAATTAGCAAAAATCGATCGCTCATCGGCATACAACGCACTTAAACTCCTTCTTGAAAAAGGCCTCGCATCTTATGTCTCAATCGGAAAAGTAAAATGGTTTCAGGCAACCGGCCCGAAAAGATTGCTCGAATATGTCCAAGAACAAGAAGAACAGGTCAAAGAAATAATCCCGACACTTCATGAAAGACACAAGGCCCACAAAATCGAAGGCCAGGTCAGATTATTCAAGGGCATCAAAGGAATAAAAACAATTTTCTTAGACATCGCACGCACAGGCCAAGATAATTATGTCTTTGGATCAGAAGGACAATTCTCAGAAAGAATGCCCGAATTTGCACTGCAGTTTGAAAGAATGAAAAAAGAGAAGAAGATTAGCACAAAACTATTAATCAGAAAAGACAGAAAAGAAATCGATGTAAATTCTTCAAACCACAAATACCTTCCGAATATTGCAGAAAGCCCCGCAGTAACAAACATCTACGGAGACAAAATAGCAATAATAATCTGGACAGACGAACCTGAAGGCATAGTTATCGAAAACCCAGCGGCAGCACAAGCCTACAAGTCCTACTTCGACTTCATGTGGAAACACGGCAAAAGTTTCAATAACTAAAATGAAACCAATCATCTACCTCCTCGGCAACCCAAGCTTCGAACAAGACTCTCTCCCAGTAAAACTCCTGTCAAAACTCCAAGCCGCATTACCACAATTCCAATTCCAGCATCTAGACCCAACCGAAAACCTTCCCGAAGAAGAACATCTAATTTTAATCGACACAATTCTCGGCATCAAAGAAGTAAAAACCCTCACAGAAGAAGAACTAGACAAAATCCAAAGCTCCCCGACAGTCTCAATGCACGACTTCGACCTCGGCTTCCAACTAAAGCTCGCAAAAAAACTCGGCCAGATAAAAAAAGTCACAATCATCGGCGTTCCTCCCGAAGGAAACCAAGAAGAAATAATCAAACAAATTTCAAAACAATTAAAACAATAGTTAGCACATGATAAGCCGAAAAACAGCAGACATTATTTTCTTGGTGATTATAGCATTCTAGCACCAAAAAAGCTTATAATTAAGTAAAACTACGACGAGAGTAATGAAAAAGATATTGTCAGACAGATATTTTCTAGGCAGAAAGTGTGTTTATTGTGATAGCAATAAGCTTTACAGAT
>JAHIWJ010000177.1 GCA_018816205.1 Nanobdellota archaeon | reverse complement strand
ATCTGTAAAGCTTATTGCTATCACAATAAACACACTTTCTGCCTAGAAAATATCTGTCTGACAATATCTTTTTCATTACTCTCGTCGTAGTTTTACTTAATTATAAGCTTTTTTGGTGCTAGAATGCTATAATCACCTAAAACTTAAATATCGGCAGAAAGTGGGGTTTTTATGGCAGAACAGACCTATGATGGACAGCAGGTTAGAGAATTAGTTGGGCAGGCGGCACAAATAGGCGATAGGCTTGGATATCTCAAAAGACAAGCTGCTGAGTTACATGAAAGAATGGATCAAAGTAGCGCAGTGGCAAGAACAGCAGAGGATTGGCTTGTCAGTTCAGGGGCTGTAGGAGTAGCATCATATTGTTTTA
Source organism: Nanobdellota archaeon (assembly GCA_018816205.1). Taxonomy (GTDB): domain Archaea; phylum Nanobdellota; class Nanobdellia; order Pacearchaeales; family GW2011-AR1; genus UBA73. The sequence continues at coordinate 5,600 of JAHIWJ010000177.1, read as the reverse complement.
AAAGATTGAGAGTTATCTGGGATGAACAAAGAGATTTAGAGTATGACCTTGCAATCTTGGTTTAATTTCTTCATTATTTTTACCAACCCCGTCCCCTTCTCTCTCTTTCATCCCCGTCTCCCCTCTTCAACCGCAATAATAATACAACGTGTAAATTTTATTTTTTCTTAGATTTCCTTAGAACTTCCAACCCCGGCAGCTTCTTCCCGGCAACATATTCATCCAAAGCGCCGCCGCTCAAACTGATATAACCAAATTTCTTTTTATTTATGTGGAGCTTGGAAATTGCATCGGTTGTGTGGCCGCCGCCGACTACGGAAAAGGCTTTGCTTTTCGCGATAGCTTGGAGGATTGCTTTTGTGCCTTGCTGGAATTGTTTGTCTTCGCAGTAGCCGGCAACGCCTTTCATGAAAATGCTTTTTGCTTGTTTTATTTTTTCTACGTATAATTTTTGAGTTTGTGGGCCTATGTCGAAGATTTCGTACTGGCTTGGGAATTCTTTTAGCGGAAGATCTTTGCGTTTGCCGTTGATGTTGACTGCGAAGTCAATGGGGGTTTGGATTTCTTTTACCAATGGTTTGAGAAGAGGGACGAATTCTTTAATTTTGTTTTTGAGGAAAACGTTTTGGGCGCCGAGGTTTGCGCCTTTGGCAATTGTGCAGAGTTGGCCGAAGACGCCGCAGGTTAGGACATTTTTGCTGTTTTTTAGGACGTCAATGTTTTCTTTGGGTTTTGCGCCGCCGAGAATGTATAATGTGTTTTTGAGGTTGATATTCTCGAGACTTTTGACTTCGGCCTCCATGACTCGGCCCATGCCGCAAGGAAGGACTTTTGGAAAGCCTGTTACTGAGGTTTGTTCTCTATGGGAAACTGAGAATGCGTCGTTTATGTAGATGTTGAATAAGGGCGCTAACGTGCGGACGAGATTATTGTTTTCTGTGCCGTCGAATTCTTCTTTCAGATTGCGAATGTTGTCGAGTAAGAGAACTTCCCCTGGTTTTAGAGATTTTATTGCGTTGATGGCTTTTTCTCCTATGATGTCTGGGACGAATTTGACCTTAATCAATTTTGCGTGTTGTTTCAAGGATGTGAAGTCTTTTTCTCCTGGGCGGGATTGGTGAGCAAGAATTACTGTGATGGCTTTTTTCTTTTTTAGTTCGTTAAGAGTTATTTGATGGGCTTTCATTCTTTCGGAAAGCTGGGCTTTGCCTTTTATGATTTCTGTGTTAAGGTCTAGTCTAAGGAGAACGCGTTTGTTGCGCAGGTTGAAGTCTGATAGGGTGCGGATTTTCATTTTATTTTTTTATTTGAAATGTGACCTCTTTTGTGAACTTGTCAACGAAGAGTGCTTTTAGATTATTTAATCTTTGTAATGATGCGAGATTTTTATTGGTTGTATTCTTGTTTTTTAGGCTTTCCAATATTTTTATATCTTCAAGAACTTTCTTCTTTGCAGAGTCGTTTGTTTTCAGGGTGAAAACTTTAAATCTTTTGTCTGCCTTTTTGTAAGTCCCCAAACCATCTGCCTGGTGTCTAAATGCTTCGAAAGATTTTGATTTGATTGTATATCTTGTTTTGTAAGTTTTTGCTAGAGCCCTTATCATTCTTGGCCAGTCTTTTGCCTTTCCTGGTTGGCATTCTTCGTAATAGACTATAATTCCTCCCTTTCGGTTTAATAGCGACCTCATCATTGCAATCGGCAAGCCCCTTCTTCCACCAACTGGTTCATATGAAAATGACCAATCATACCGATTCACTTTTTCTGGGAAATTTGTGAAGTCTTTTTTTAAATAATTTCTAAATTTTATTCTTTTTTTAACGTAATTAATAAAATACTTGGATATTTCGCTGTAGTCTACGATACAACCCTTGTCTTTTATCGAGCGAGCCCAATCGCCGTGATTTGATGCAATGGATAATACCGTTTCTCCTTTTTGTATTCCTAATTTTTCCAGAATTAAGTCATCTGATGGAATCGTACTCTGGCTCATGAATCTTTTTTTTCTGCCTTCTTTGGTTACCATAGAACCTGGCTTCCACATTTCTTTATTATCTAAAATTGCTTTCAGGTCCGGGAGTATGAATATTTTTTTCATGCCAACCTCCTCTTATGAACTGCCAAATATCTTCTTAGAAAATAATTAACGAATGAATCTTCGTCTTTTGTCAGCGCTTTGTAGTATGACCTTCTCTTCGCGTATTCTATAATCAGCATTGGATAACTTCTGCGCCAGAGAATTTGATTCATAAGGAGTCTGCCGATTCTGCCGTTGCCGTCGCCAAAGGGATGAATTTTTTCGAAACGATAATGTGCTCTGGCAGAAAGTTCTACTGGATTCAGGTTAGAAGTATTTATGAAACGAACGAGTTTTGTAATTTCTTTTTCTATTTCCTGCCAATCAATAGCAAGGTAAGGACCGACTCTTACTAAATAATCTCTGAACTTTCCGGCTATGTCTTCTTTTGTTTCTCTGAAAATTTCTTTATGCCAGCTTAGGATTAATTTTTTTGAGAGTTTTGTTTTTTTATCCAGCATTTTTAGGAAAAGTCTGTTGTGAGATTCTGTTTCTTTCACGTCGCGGAGTGATTTTCTGGGGGTTATTTCATCTTTGATTATTTCTCTTGTTTCCTCTAACGTAATTGTTGAACCCTCTATTGCATTTGTGTTGTATGTAAACGAAATGGCTATTTCTTCTAATTCACGTTGTTTTGCCGATGGTGGTATTCGGAGCCACTCTTTTTGAAAGATGTCTTTTATTTTTTCTAGTTTTAGATTTAGTTCTTTTTTTGATTCCTTAAGCAGAGATTCTTTTATTTTGTCAATATTGTCTGGAAGATTTTTTCCAAGATATTTTTCTTGGGTTATTACTTTGTTTTTCTTTTTGTATGAATGCTGTAGGTAGAAATATTCTTGGTTGCCTTTTTTTCTTTTTATTACCCTCATAGAAATATTACCATTACTTTTTATTTAAATTTTGTGGTTTTAGCATTAAAGTAATGGTAAGGCTTTGTGCTATGAATAACATGTTTGTTGCGGAGGTTGAAGTTGGATAGGGTGCGGATTTTCATTGTGCCCTTTTTTATCAGAACAAATGCGGGCGTGGTTTTTTATAGTTTTAGTTTCTTTTCCATGACTGGAACTGGTATCTTGAACTTGTCGGTCTTCCAATAAATATTGCTCTTAATTTTATATCCTAATCTTTTGTAGAACTGTAGGGCATTTTTTGTTGGATATAGCTTTACTTTTTTTACGCCTTTCTTTTTTGCATGATTTTCAATGAACTTCATTAGCTCTTTGCCGTAACCTTTGTTTATTTTGTCATGCTTGATAAACAAGCCCCCAATTTTGTTATCCTTTAAGTCAACAGTTCCAAGCAATGTTTTGTTTTCCCAGATGCAGAACATTTCTCTTTCTTTTATCTTTGGTTTGAGGTATTTTACGGAATTCTTTTCTAGAAGCTTTTGGATTACTTCTTTTTTGTAATATCCTGAAAGGATTCTTTCTATGTTTTTCTTTCTCATTGTTGAGATTTTTTTAGCGTCGGAGATTTTGGCTTTTAGGATTCTCATTCCCTTAAATATCCCCCTTTCTGCAGATTCCAAAGCTGGCGGTAAATGCCGGGTTGGTTGATAAGGTCGCGGTGCCTGCCGAGCTGGACTATTCTGCCTTTGTCAATGACGACGATTTTGTCTGAGTGCATGATTGTTGATAAGCGATGGGCAATTATTACTGAAGTTCTGTTTTGCATAAGCTTTTTCAGTGCTCTTTGGATTTCCCACTCGGTCTGGCTGTCAAGGGATGATGTTGCCTCATCAAGAATAAGAATCTTCTTGTCTGCGAGAATTGCCCTTGCAATTGAAACTCTCTGTTTTTCTCCGCCTGAAAGTTTTACGCCGCGTTCGCCGACAATTGTGTTTTCTTTTTGGGGCAGATTTGCCACGAATTTATCCAGCTGCGAAGATTTGATAGCTCCCATAACTTCTTTTCTTGTTGCATTTGGTCTGGAGAAGAGAATATTGTTGTAAATTGTATCGTCAAACAATATACATTCCTGCGGCACAATTGACAGCTCAGACCTAAGGGCTTCCTGCTTAAATTCATTTATGTTTTTGTTGTCTATGAGGATTTCACCTCTGTCTACGTCGTATAATCTGTAAAGCAATTTGACAAGAGTTGTTTTGCCGCAGCCAGAGTGGCCGACCAGGGCGACTTTTTCATTTTTGTTTATCTTCAGGTTTAATTTGCGGACCGCACGGTTATTTCTTCCGGTGTGATAGCCAAAATCAATATCTCTAAATTCTATCTCTCCATCTTTTATTTTAAGTTTTTCTGCATCAGGCTTATCTTGTATTTCATTCTTTATTTCCTCGTACTGGAAAAGTGCATCAAAATCTCCGAGTGAGATATAGAAGCCCCTGATGCCGTTGACAAAACCAAACAGCAGACCCATCAGACCGCCATAGACCGAATAAATGAATGCAAGGGTGCCGATTGTGATGCCGCCGTCTATAAATTTCATGAGGGGAAAGTAAACAGCAAAAAAAGTTCCGACAGCAAGGATTAAGTTTTGTCCTGCACTGAAATACCGCCCATAATTCCAGAACCTTAACATTTTGTATTTTGTATTTTCTGAAATTTTTCTGTATCTCTTTCCGATGTAGTTCTCTTTCCCAAAGTATTTTATTGAGTCTATGTTTGTGAAGATGTCTGCGATGGCGCCTTTTTCTGTGTCTTCTGCAGTATAAGATTCAATATGTGCGGGCTTTTGGATTTGCGAGATGTATAATCCATAGGCGATAAATGCGGTCGCTGTGAGCAAAATAACGGCTGCTGCGGCCCAGTCAAGAATCAGTAATGAGCCGCTAATGAGAATCAACTGCAGAAATAACGGGGCAACATTGAACACAAGGAAATCAGTCATTCTTTCTAGTGCATTTGTTCCCCTGTTAAGTTTTGATATCATTGAACCGGTTTTATGAGTTGTGTGAAAACTGTGGTCAAGGCGCATGATGTGGTTGAAAAATTTGTTTTTTATGTCAAATATCATGCCTACTTCAACTTTGTTTAATAATAAAATTCTATACCAATGGTTTGCAATCCTGAACAGGGAGAGGCCTATGAAAACAGCGCCGACTAGAATCAGGGTGTGCAGGAATGCGGCCTGCGTAAGCGTTTTTGCGATGAACTCGCTGCCGCTGTCGAGAACAATTTTGAAAAGGTATTTTTCTGCGAGGCTGAAAGATTCCATAAGCGTGGCGAGGATAACTACGACTAAGAAAAGCCATTTGTAGGGCTTTGCCATTTTTATATACAACTTGAAGTTTTTCTTGAAGTCTACTTTTTTGTATAGTTCGCGTGTCATTACATCTACGGCAAGGATACCTCTGCTTTGAAGCAGGGTGAGGAATTGCCGTCCTCAAAGTTTAATTGATTATAATCCATTGCATATAAACTATAGATTTTCCTCTGCTTTTTTAGGTCTTCGTGTAATTTTTCTGCAGTCAGGAAGGCATGCTCAATCCCACTTTTGAATAACTCTTCTGCGAGTTTTTCTTTGCTTAAATTATTATAATAATCCTTGTTCAATTTCCATAGTTCT
>JAHIWJ010000176.1 GCA_018816205.1 Nanobdellota archaeon | reverse complement strand
TGATAAGATGGACAAAGAAAGCAGATAATTATCTTGCGTTATTGCATTTCGCCTGCGGATTAATTACTTGGGGAAGTTGTCTTTGTGGATAGGCTCTAAGTATCCTGCAGTGCCTGTTCAATTGGCTAAAAATCGAACAACCCTAAAGGGACGCCTTCTGTTAGGTGGATTTTACCCTTGTCTACTTCTGCAGTATGAATTATCTGAGGCATTCGAGATAGCTTAGGGTAGCGAAGAGTATTTTTCCATTGAGAAATTTCTGTTTGGCCTGTTGTTAGGTGTGGTGGAAATTGGTTCATCCAGCCCCAGCCCACTAAATAAAATTCTCTTTGTGTAACAAGGGTTTCAAGTTTTTCTGGATTGGTTGTTCTGATTGAACTTACTGGGCAATTGAGTTGATAAATTCCGAGTCCCCAGTAGCATGTTCGTCCGTTATTGTAAGCTATTTGATGGTCTAGAACTGTCCAGCTGTCTGGTTTAAGCCCGAATTTAATTTCGATTCCTAGATTTCTTCTAGGGTCTATTAAATCTGGGCCGTTACCTGGGTTGATCTGCATGTCTAAAACTCGCGCAGCCCAAGCGTGGTTTGCATCTTTCATATAGTTATTGAATTTTCTGGCTTTCATTTTAGAGCTCGTTCAATTGGCATAGAGTTTTTCCACATGTCTTGAAATTGTTTTCTGAGGATTGCGATGAGGGGCCTGGATTTTGTCCAGACTGTTATGTAATCTTTCGGGTTGGGAACTTCTGGTTTGCCCATTGTGATGCGGGCTTCTTTGTTGTCGAAGATTGTGAATCTTAATGGATATTCTCCGTAGGCTTTGTTGTAGGCTTTGACTTTGGCGCCGGTTTTTTTCCATTCTAACGCACGAGTTTGAGTTTCTTGGTTTATTACTCCGATGATTTTTACGTCAACGCCTTTTCTCACAGTTTTTTGCATTTGTCTTAGGCCGGCACCCCAGACTTTCCAGTTTCGCTGAACTCCAAGGATTTCTTTTTTTACTTTTGGATTGTGCTCTGCGAGTTTGTCCATTATGTTTTTTTGTCCCCTGATTAATGAGAAGATGAATTCGTTTTGGTCGGCAACTTCAAGGGTTTTTGAGTGTTTTTTTATTTCTTTTAGGGAGTTTTCTTTTTCTTTGATTTTTTGGGAGATGAAGGTTTTTAAGTTAAGGAGTTTGTATGTTTTGCTTTCGTTTGGGATGGTTTGTATGAGGCCGAGGGATTCAAAGTCTCTTAGAATTTTGTAGATTTTGTTTGTTGGAACTTCTGAGTTTTGGGAGAGTTCTTTGGCGTTTGCTTTTTTTAGTTTTGTGAATGAGGTTAGGACTTTTGATTCGTAGATTGTCATGCCGAGGGATTTGAAAAATTGTTCTTTGTTCATTTAATTTGGGTTTTGTTTGAGGTTATAAAGATTTGTACATTTTGCTGCTTGCGCCCTCCCGCCCACCCGATGCGCTGTTCAAACAGCGACGTGAAATAACTGGACAGAGCCTGGCGCCAAAATTGTTTTTGTTGGGGTTTGTACTCTATGAGTACTTGAAATATATTTGGTGGTGGGGTGGCAATACAAGATGGGAAAAAGAAGAAGGCATGAAAAGCCGAAAATTTGGGACAAGGATTTTATTTCATCTACAATGGATGTTTTTCAGAAAGCCCTTAAAAAACAAGTACCAAAAGTCTATTTGGGCAAGCCGAGAGAGGTTTGGGATCCAATACTAAGCGATTTTGCAGGGCATACAGTGAGCTTGTTGCCAGTAGGGTTTGAAGCACATGACAGTTCTATTAAGATATCTGCTTATTTCGGATATCCTTCAGGGCATATTGTATGGCATAATCTCGGTGGAATCTCTGGAAGGTTAAGACCAAGAGGCGTTCGAAAATATAACGACTCATTATCTGACATTTTATTTGGGGGGCCTTGTTGTTTTGATTCCTCGATTAGGTATTGTAGGGATATGGAAACGGCTTTGAAATTAAGAAACGAAATTGTGCGCTGGGCAGATGAAAATACTGATCCAAACAGTAAAGACAAGGAGATAATGAATAGGTGGTTCGGGGCAGATATTAACGCCCATTATTGTGCCCTGTATATGCTAAGAGGTTTTGAGGTAAAAGATGAAAAAGGACATAGTTGAAGTTAGGTTTAGAGTTGCAGTTAAGGCAATGATTGTGCATGATAAGAAAATTCTTTTGATGAAGAGGGCTGAAGATGACGTTCAGAGTCCGGGAATTTGGGAGATTCCTGGGGGAAGGCTTGAACTTGGGGAAGATCCAATACTTGGGCTGGTGAGGGAAATTCGAGAGGAGACTGGATTGTATATTCGTCCTTCGGTGCCGTTGAGTGTTAGGCATTTTGTTAGAGCAGATGATCAGATAATTACAATGATTGTGTTTTTTTCTAAAGCAATTGGTGGAGATTTGATTGGGTTGAGCGAGGAACATACTGAATTTGATTGGGTTGATTTGGACGAATGCAAGGGAAAGATTAATCCGTTTTTTTACAAAGAGGTTGATGTATTGAGAAAACTAAACCTGCATAATTTGATTGATCTCTGATGGGCGGTACGGTTTCTGATTGGATAATCGAGATGCAAAAGCGGGCTTTTGCGGACGCTACGGCGCTGCACTCAGAAAAATTAGAAGATTATCGGAGATTGAAGGAATCCGGCTTGCCGACTTTTGAGGATTTGATAATTTCTTTTCCTGAGTTTAACGAAGGGAATGAAGCATTGAGAAATTTTTTAGCAAGGTACGATAGTTTCGTTGTTAGGGCGATTCCGGGTACTAAAGAGCTTCCAAGGAGGTATAAGATTGGGGTTAAAGATTTTGGGGAGTGTATGCAATTTCTAAGGGAAAATGTTCGACCGGAGGATGGTGGGAAATACTCTGTTTTTTTGACGGAGTTTGAGCCGCAGACAATGTCCGGAGCAGTTATTTCCAGAGGTGATGAGGTCTTGATTGAGATTGCGAGGGGCAATCTTGATGCGTTTAGGACGAGCCAGTTGAAAGAAACCTGTGCGGTTTTAACCCTCGGATTGAATTTCAACGACGCAAAGGCG
>JAHIWJ010000175.1 GCA_018816205.1 Nanobdellota archaeon | reverse complement strand
GATTCAGCTTTTTTTATTTTTCAAAATTGAAATGGTTTCATTTGGGACAACGCCGTTATTCAGTAAAACTTAAAAACGCATGAGTTATTATCAAAGTATCATTCTTAGGAGAAAAAAATGGAAATGCCATCGGAAATGCAGCATCAGGTGATGGGTTATGATAGAGCCGCGACTATGTTTTCGCCGGACGGTCATCTGCTGCAGGTAGAGTATGCAGAGAAAACTGTTCGACTTGGAAGTGCGAGCATCGGCTTGGTTTGCAAAGAGGGCGTTGTTATCATCGCTGATAAAAGGATTAGGGACAAGCTTATCTCGCCTGAGTCGGCACATAAGATTTTTGAAATAGACCACCATATAATGGCTTCGTTTGCTGGCATGCTGGCAGACGCAAGAATCTTGATGGATAGTGCGCAGGTTGTTGCACAGCAGAACAGGGTCACCTATGGAAGTCCTGCTGAACCAATTACAATCATTCGGATGATTGCTGACAGGCAACAGGCGTTTACTCAGTATGGCGGGGCAAGACCGTTTGGGCTGGCAGTTATGCTTGCGGGAGTTAATAAGGGTAAGTGTCACTTGTACACCTCTGATGTTACTGGAAATTTCTTTGCATACAAGGCAAATGCAATTGGAGAGAACGATGAGCGGATTAAAGAGGTTTTAAGAAAAGATTTTAGAGAAGATATGTCGACTGAAGATGCAATTAAATTTGGATTGAAAATATTTAAGGACGTTTTGGGCAAGAATTTTGATTTGGGGAGGTTTGAGGTCGGGTATGTCAAACTTTCCGATGAAAAACTCGAGAGACTTCAGGGCGATCAGTTGAAGAAGTATGTAAAGTGATTGTAAAGTATTTATAACTCAGGTTCTTTATGTTTTTATGAAAATATCTTCTTGGAACGTTGCAGGGATTAATGCTTGTTTCAAAAAAGGGCTCTTGGATTTCATTGGCAATACTAGATTTGAAGTTTATTGCTTCCAAGAAGTTAAGGCGTCTAATGGTAAGATTCCCGATGGGCTAAGAAACATCGAAGGATATGAGTTATACAACAATGTGCCTACTAGAAAGGGTTATAGCGGCGTGGCTGTTTTGACCAGAGTGAGACCTCTATCTGTAAAATTGGGAATGGGGGATGAAGCAATAGACGAAGAGGCAAGAGTTATTTGTTTGGAGTTTGATAAATTCTTTCTTGTTAATGCTTATTTCCCGCACGCGAACAGAGAACTAAAGAGGTTAGATTTTAAACTAAGATTTAATGATTTGTTTTTGAAATTTGCTAAGAGTTTGGAGCGGAAGAAACCTGTGGTCATTGCTGCGGATTTTAACGTTGCCCACAAAGAAGTGGATCTTAGGAACCCTAAACAGAATATGAAGAATGCTGGATTTACCGAGGTGGAACGAGAATGGTTTGACAACCTTCTCAAAGAAGGGTTTGTAGATAGTTTCAGAGAGTTCACCAAAGAAGGGGGAAATTACACTTGGTGGACTTATCGGAATAATGCCCGAGAGAGAAATATTGGGTGGCGAATAGATTACCTTGTTGTAAGCGATAAATTAAAGGATAAACTAAAGAACAGCGAGATACTGAAAGATGTTCTCGGTTCAGATCATTGCCCGATTTTATTAAATATCAAAGTTAGTTAAATGACATTAGGAGCATTGTCTATTAATAATCGATTGAGCAGGTCTTTTGTTTTTTGTGCTTCTTCTTTTTGATAAGCGAAGAGGATAATTAGGTCATTGTCATCTGGTTGCAGTTCTTGTTTAATTAATTCTAAATCTCGTTCAGAAACACCATAGTTTGGGAGCTCATCGCTTGTGAAAAAACCATGATTTTTTAATTTGGATTTAACCGCATCACAGATTTTTTTGCCGAACTTTTTTGTTTCTTCGCTGTCTTTTCTGAACAAACCTTTAAAGTTATAATAAACCGAACAATAAATGGTTTTGTTATTATCTTGGATTATCTTTGACTTCGTATTTTGTAGGATGACTCTAATTAAGGCTGAAGATTTAAGTTCTCTTTGTAGAATTTCTTTAACAACCATCTAAAGAGAACGTTAAGCAACTTTAAACACTTTTCTGAATATTGATGTGAAGATTATGCTGAATATCAGGTATGCCCAAATCCAACTTAGAAATCCGAAGACTTTTATCGGGTTTGTGGCAAAATAATCGTTGAACCATCTAAAGAGGAGGATTATTGGAATTGAGGTGTAAATTACCGGGCGAAGAGTGATGTCCATAGTTTTAGGCAAGAGTTCGAGTTGTTTTTTGTTCAGCTCAAGGAATTTTTCTTGGTCATGTTTGTGCTTTTTCATTTCTTCTTGCAGCAATTTTTGCTCTTTTTTGATTGCTCTCAGTGTTTCTTGGTCGGTTGTATATTTTTGAAGGAGAATAACTATCAAACCGATTATTGCGGCGACGAGAATCATTCCCACATTAGGATTCCAATTTAGGAGGGCGCCCATGGTAGGGTCTAAAACAGAATGGACTGGGACACGGATAAAGGAGAGGCTTTGCCAGTAGAAAGCGATTAGGAGGCTTAGGCCCATTACAAGCAGGAGTTTGTTCATAGATTTCATTTAATCATCTCTTTATAAAATTGGGAAAATGGTTATTTAAATTATCCCATAAACTTCCTTAGTGCTGGATGCATGTCGACTGCGTGCTGTTGTGCGATGCTTGTGTAAAGTTGATACATAATCATAACTGCCAAGAGGATTGAAGTTCCGCCGGTCATTGCGCCAATAACGTTAGCAATCGAGCCTAAGAAACCAATGGCCAGGCCGCCCATTATCGTCAGGGGCATAATGTACCTCTTTAATATGGATTCGAGCACTCTAGGGTCTTTTCTGAATCCTGGGATCTGCAAGCCAGATGAGATTATATTTTTTGCCTGACTTGATTCGTCCATTCCGGAAGTTTTGACCCAGAATACTGCGAAGATTGCTGCGAAGGTCATGTAGAATAAGACGTGGAATAATGTCTGCCAAATGAACACTGTTTGGAAACTTCCTCTTATTATTGCTTCGACGATGTTTGTGCTACCAATCCAAAAGGATAGTCCGGCGATAGGTTGTCCGTTCGAGAATGTCCCGAGAAAGGTTGGGTGTCCGAGCCAGTTTTGGAGCAAATTGCCGAAAAGCTGGAGGTTTGCAGAAAGAGCTGAAACTAAAATGACTGGGATGACGCTGGAATAGAAGAATGCTAGTGGCCACTTTATGCCGTAACCTCTTAGTCTTTCGTAGGACAATGGAATCTCGATTTTGAGTGCCTGCGCCCATACCACTCCGAGGAAAATCGCGGCGGTTGCGACAATTGCCGCGATTGATGAGAGCGCTTCTGTTGGCGCTCCGTTGATAACTGACTGGATTATAACGAGGACGTTACCTACGCACGGAGTTCCGGAGAAGTCTGCTAAGCAATTTGCGCCGGCAGCGTCAATGAACTGGAAAAGACCGTTGAAAAGACTCCAGGCTACTCCAGCTACGATAAATAGTGAGACGCCTGAACCAAAGCCCCATTTTTGGACTACTTCGTCCATAAACATGATGGCAAGACCGCCTAGAACTAATTGAAGTATCAAAATTTGGGTGCCCCATGCAAGAGTGGCTTCAGGCTGTAGTCCGCCCATGACAACATAGATTATTGCTTCAAAGACAATGAAAAAGATTACGCCGATTTTTTGCAGGCCTTGAAAATATTTCTTTCCTTCGTCGGTTTTTGTGTCTATATTTAATATCCCTGATCCGACTAGAAGCTGAAGAATGATTGAAGAGGTGACAATCGGGCCGATACCTAGACTGATGATTGTTCCAAATTGTGAAGCAAGAATGACCTGAAGAAATTCCAAGTTACCGAGTGCGTTAGTTGAGAGGCCATAGAGACCAATATTTGCCATAACAAAAAAGGCAACTAAAATTATGATTGTCCACTTTAACTTTACGTTAAAGCTCAACTTCTTTTCAGTTGGTTTTCTAACCTCTGGGAGGTTGTACAGTATGTTTTTTAGGGCTAAAGCCATTTTAAGCCTTTTTTACAGTTATATCTCCGCCAGCATTTTTAACTTTGTCTATTGCGGATTGTGAAAACGCAGATGCTGTGATGTGCAATTTTTTCTTGACTTCTCCGACGGAGAGGACTTTGTATCCATTGAGAATTATCTCTTTCCCTATATCGAAGTCTTCCTGGATTTGACGGAGGTTTATTGTTTTTAATTTTTTGACAAGCTTTTTTCTCAACACCTTGTCTTTTCCGAAGGGATATTTGATTAGGTCTTTCTTGTGGTCTGCTCTTTTTCCGGTTCCGGCTCTTCCAACTCCGCCACGATGCCCAGATCCACGGGCTTTCTTTTTAAAACCACGGCCGTGGGTGTGTGTGCCTCTAAATCTTGTCTTCTTTCTTCGTTTTTTATTCATCGTCATCTTCTTCATCTCCTCCGTGGCGGTTTGCCAGGACATTTTCTGCTAGTCTGTCTTCCAGCTCGTCTTCCGGAACTTTAATAAAGCTGTCGATTGCCTGGCACTGGGTACATTCTTCTGGGGGATAGGTTCCAAACTCGATGTTTCCACATTCACATTCCCATGCAAGTCCTTTTTTAGCCATTATAGCATCCTCTCAATTAACTCGTTTATTTTTTTGTTCTCACCTAGAACCCCTTTGCCTACGCCAGAGTGTTTTTTAGAGTCAATGCCGCCTCGTGGCGGGTGAAGCCTGAAAAATGGTTTGAGGCCGAGTTCACTAAGAGGTTTCTTCTCAATTTCTGTGAGAATTTTTTTAGCGTCGATTTTTTTCCCTTTTTCCAGAGGGCGGGCTCGAGCAGCCAGAAGTTTTGCAAGAGTCTCGGTTTTTATTTCTCCGTAGGAAACGTGGTTTCTTATTTTCTTCAGGAGCTTTTTTAATTCGGTTGTTTCTGGCAAGAGAACTGCAGAATATTTTTTTCTTAACCTTAATCTGCTTAGTGCATCTGCTATGTCCCCTGAAACATTGACTTCTCCGACGATTCTTATAATTGCTATCATGCCATCTCCACTGTGGTTTTGCTGAGCGCGTCGATGCAGGCCTTTGCAACGTTGAAAGTTGTTTTGGTATGGCCGACTGCACGAGTATAAGCATCTTTTATTCCCGCCAAGGAAAGTATCTTTTTAATTTCGTCGCCTGCTACCAGCCCGGTGCCACGGGGTGCCGGCCAAAACGTTACTCTGACGCTCCCGCATTTGCCTTCGATTTTGAAAGGGATTGTGTGGGGTTTGCTTTTGTCTAATTCTTCTTCTGGCGACTCATGACCTAACTCGACTTTCATTATGCCTAGTTTTGCGTTTCTTACTGCTTTTTCACGAGCTGGAAGGGTTTCTGAAGCTCTGCCAAAACCTACGCCTACGTGACCGTTATTGTCTCCAACTACAGCCATGGCTGAGAAGGACAGAACGTTTCCTTCCTTGGTTTTTTTCTGAGTCTGCCTCCAAGCTCTTCTTTTGCCACCGCCGAACTTTCCTTTTGCCTGGCCGATTAAAATTAAGTCTGTTTCTAAAGAGAGCAGTTTGTCGACTATCTCTGATTCAAGTATCTTCTTTCCAGTTTTTAGGATTTTATCGATATCTTTTTCTTTTCCTTCCTTCACTAATTTACCTAGTCTCGTCTTTGGAGCCCAGGAGGCTATAGAATCTTGAGTTTTCTCTTCTCGGTCTAACTTCTTTAAGTCTTCTTCCTTTAATGGAACTACTTCTTCGGAATCTGATATTATCTCTTTATCCAGTTTTGCGATTTCTTCTGGAACTGCTTCTACCAGGTCCTTCGGGCTGTTTTTTGTTTCTTTTTCTGCCATTTACAAACTTCTCCTTACTTTTTCGAAGATTGTTTTAAGTTTTTCGTTTTTTTCTATGCGCTCCATTTCGGGAAGTGCTTCTGGATTGTGGGGCACATTTAAACCTGCGTCAAGTGCCCCCTTGAGAACTGCAAAAAGCCTTGAACCGCTGATGCTTCTTTGAAGACCGAGATCGAGAATTGCTTCGCCCACCTTGACTTTCAAGCTTTTTACGAGCAGAAAACCGGTTAAGTATGCGGCCGGTAGTGACTTTAATGAGCCAGATTTTTCTTTTGGCCAACCTTTGCTTAAGAGGTCATTGGAGGTTACTCTGGCGATTACCTTGTCTTGTGCAATGTCTGAACAAACTATCTGTGCAATAATGTATCGATTTGTTCTTCGAACTACGAGCCTTGGTTTTCCTGACTTAAGCATGCTGAACCGTGCTTTGTAATCAGTTTTTCTTTCTGCTCTTCTTCTTCTTGGTATTTTTGGCATTTTTTACTCCTTTGACTTTGAATTTACTGGTTTGAGCTATCCTTTCCTTCATGTGAGATAAGCTTCTGAATGAACTTGCCCTAATTTCTTTCCTGATTTCGAGGATTTTTTCTCGCGGAAGCTGGCCTGTTTTCTTTAGATGAGCAAGATAAGATCTCAGCTTTCTTGTAAGGAGCATATATTCTCGCTTTCCCTTTGAAACTGTTTTTTTAATACTGCCTGCTCGCCTTCTGGTTTTTCTTTTTTTCTTTGCTCTTCTCCCTGCTGCTTCTTTGACGAATATCGCTCCAGATTCCTTCAAGTCGCGGATGTCTTGTTTTGTTATTGCTTCTTTTACCTCGCTGAGACGAGCAGTGTTAAATGCAATCCTGTTTTTTCCTACCTTTAGTGCTCGTGCGACTAATTCCTTCTTTGCTTCTAGTTTCATTTTTTGTCTCCCTTGACGTTTAGTATTTGAATCTTCTTTTCTTCTGCTTTTTTAATTATTTCCAATTTCTTTTTGGCGCCGACTCGCGCGAGGAGTGCGACATTGTCTTTGGTTATTTTCTCCAGGTCTTTCACATGGTGTACGAGTATTGGAAGTTTTCCGTTAACTTTGCCTTGCTCTTTTCTTGCCCTGCTATACCCGACCGAAACTGTCGCAGGATAGCTCTTTCTCTTGAGACGCATTTTGCTGTCTCTTCCCTTTGGCTTTCTCCATCTCTGGAGCTTTTTACGATTTTTACCAATCTTTGAGTATCTGCTTGTTTCTTGCCTTATGAATTTTTTGTTGGGCATTAAATTTTCCTCCCGGGTTTTTCTGTAATGTAAATTCCGTCTTGGAAGATTCTTCTGTCACGGCCTTTTAGGCTTGTTGCTTTTTCAAGGTTGGCTGCTGTCTGCCCGGCCGCTTCTCTATCGCTTGAGGTTACTGTGATTTTTGCGCCTTCGATTTTTACTTCGACTCCCGGAAGAATTTTAGCGCGTCTTGGTTTTTTTTCTCCGATAAAATTGTTTACCAAGACCTCTGTTCCTTCGACTTTTAGGGTCATTGGAAAGTGTACATTGCAGGATTCTAGTTTGTAAACGAATTTTTCGTTTAAACCAGAGAACATATTTTTTATGTGGGCGATTGCAGAACGCATGGTTTTGTAATTGTTTTTATTGCCCTTTTTACAATCGAAGATTATTTCATTTCCTTGGACTTTAACTTCGGTCAGAGGGATTTTGATTTTTCGTTCGAGGGTTGTTGAGTCTTTTGTGCATCTTAAAATGCTCTCTGTGTAAGAACAGGATATTCCTTCTGGGATTGAGATTTTTTCTGAGATGTGATGTTTCATTAGAAAAAATAAGCGATTAAGCTTCCTCCAAGATTTTTTTCGAGAGCAGTTTGATGAGTCATAATTCCTTGAGAAGTAGAAACGATTATAATTCCGAGATTTTTTGACGGAAGGTACCTTTGGACGTATCTTTCAATTTGGGTTGTTTTTATCATCAGTCGAGGTTTGATTACGTTGCAGCCGTTTAGTTTTCCAAGTTTGATCTTGAGTGTTTTTGTTTCAGCATCTAATTTGTAATCTTCTACGTAGCCCCGGAGTTTTGCGATGGCCAGAACACTTGAGAGAAGTTTTGAATATCGTGTTACGACTAGTTCTCCCTTTCCTGCTCTCTTCATATTCATCATTTGGTTTAGCGTGTCTGCTACTATGTCTTGTGACATTAACGTGTGCCTCCGTGTTGTTGGATGAATTTTTCATGAAACCTGAAAGGTCTTTTATTTCTTTCATCAATAGTCATCTGTCCCAAATATTTTGGCTCAGGATTTGAACCATCTCTCCCACAGTCAAATCGGTAAACATCGATATAACGGGGGGTGTCTCTTCCGCCCTGAATTCGTTCGTCTACCACAGTAACTATTTGAGATTCTGTTTTAAGAACAATACCTGTTCTAGGGTGGGAGGTTGATGAAAAGGTCACCCTAGCTTTTCTTTGATAAGTTTCCCCTCGTTTTAATTCTCTTGATTGTGTTTCTGTTTGTGTTGTCATGTTAACTGTATTTTTTGAAACCTATTTCTTCTGCAATTTCCCTGAAGCAGTGTCTGCAGAGGTGTAGGTTGTATTGGTTTAGGTGTGCCCCGAAACGACCACAGCGCTCGCACTTTCGCGCGGCGACGCCTTGCTTTCTGTCTTTTGGCTTGTTGTGTCTCAGGAATTTTTGCATTACTGCGGGTTTGCTTCTTAGCTGCTTTGTTACTTTCTTCCAATCGCTTGCTGTCATTTTCCGATAAACTCCGTTTTGAAATTTTCTTTCATGAATTCCATGATTTCGTCCTTGTGGACGTATTGTCTTTCGGGCATTCTTCCAGATTTAATCTTTTTTCTTTTGACCCTTACGCCTGCGCGGATGAACGAGGCTGTGACATTGAGGCCGCGGATTCCGATTTCTCTTTTGTATTCGACGCCAGGAATTTCAATGTATTCATGAATGCCAAATGAAAATCCGTTTCTTACTATTTGTTTTCTTCTAAGTTTGTTATCAATGGCGCCGAGGAACTTTTGAAGGTATTCTTTTGCAGAAGCCCCTCTTAGGGTTACTGATGTCCCTAAGGGCATGTTTGGTTTGACATTGAAATTTGGAATCCTTCTTTGCGGGCCGGAGTAAACAATCTGGGCTTTTCTTTTTGTGAGCATCTCCAGAAGTTTTTGGGATTTTTCCAGGTCAGGACCAGTAGCGCCGCAGCTTAAGACTACTTTTTCCAGTTTTACTTTTCTCATTGGATTTTGTTTGGTCATATTAGTATTACTCCAGTTTTGTCGAGATTCGTTTCAACATCAAGGTTTTTAATTTTGACCAAGACTTTGTTTTTTTCTGCCTTCTCGACGATTCCCTTTTGTCCGATGAATCTTCCCCTTGTAATTAAACAGGCGCGGCCTTTGTCGAAGGATAGATGCTTCTTAATTTTGCTTTCTGCATCGAGATAGATTGTGTCTTGGGTGTTAATTTTTTTGTTATCGGAAAGAATGTTTGAGCCGTCATGGAGGTTTAGTTGGATTTTTTTTCCTTTCAAAACCTTTTTATTGACAACCTTGCAGGGCCTTTCTTTTTGTTTGGTTTCTTCGAGCACGAATCTTCTCGTGGGATCCAAAGTAAGAATGTATGTCTTGTCTGCTTCAAAGAGGCTCAATAGTCTGATTGAGTCCCTGTAGTCTTTTGCTTCTTTTCCGTTTATCTTGAGAAGTTTTTGCTGAATCATCTTTCTAACTTCTTTGGCAGTCTTCGCAAGGTGAAGCATATCTCTTACGGCGATTACAATGGGCACTGAATTTTCTCTGTCGCCAAGAGGCCTTGCTACGTACTTTGTTCCTTTTCTTGCTATTGGAATTTTCTTACTTACTTGCGCTCTTGTCTGGTGCATTCTGACTTCCCTCCTTGGATTTTGGTTTTGATTCTGAAATGGGTTTTTTATTTGTTCTCTGCAATGAAGCGATTCTTTTTTTATCGTCGAGCGTTAGAGCTTGGATTTGTAATGCGCTTGGGTTGAACCAAACGTTCACTTTTGTTCCGTCTTTTTTTGTTCTCTGAATGTTTTCTAATGCGAGGCGAGTTCTTTTAGCGTCGACAATTGAGATTTTTGCTTTTTTCTTTTTGAATGAACCGCGCATCACAAGGACTTCATCGCCTTTTCTTACGGGGAAAGATCTCTTTCCATATTTCTTTCTTAATTCTTTTGAGAGGTTTGCATTCAAGAAATTGTGTTTGATATGGAAAGGAGCGTTGATTGCGAACTTCCTTTGTTTACGGGGTTTCTTCGACGAGAGCCAGTGAGTTGAGAAGAAGGATTTCATCGCGTGGCCTCCATCAAATTAGCTAATCTTGTTAACCTTGAGAGATACACATCCGAAAAGGTAGGAGATCCCCCGCCTAAATGGTGCTCCACAAGATAACGCCGTAGCTCTTCTAATACCTGTTCTGCACCCAATAAACAAATTTTACGCGTATCTGCTGCAGAATCGGCCTCTTCTGCTCTCAGTAATAACCTATCAACTTGGCTAGATACACTTTCAATATAATGATCACAATTTCGACTTGTTGTCATCATAACACAAACTGCGCAATTTTTGCGACAGACCCCCATCTTTCCTGAACTTCACGTGCGACTGGACCTTTAATCTGGGTGCCTTTTGGATTGCCTTTGTCGTCCTTAAGAATTGCTACCGCGTTGTCTTCGAAGCAGACTCGCTCGCCAGTGTTTCTCCTGTAAGGTCTCTTTTGGCGGATAACCACTGCATCGAAAACTTGACCTTTCATATCGGGCTTGCCTTTTCTTACCGAGACTTTTACCCAGTCTGCGACCTTAGCATATTGCTGTCGTTTCTTTGTTGACTTTCCGCCCTTTACTCCTGTGATTCTTACAATTTGAGCACCAGAGTTATCGCTGGCTATGACTACGCTACCGATGTTTAGGCCGCGAGTTGGTTTTGCGCTTATCGCTTTCCCTGAAATGATTGTTGATTTTTTTGCCATGTTATTTCCTTACCCCTGGAAAATTTTCCGAGCATTTAGAATAACAATCTCTTGAACAGACAGTTTCAAATAGGTCAGAATTCTTTGCTCCTTCACAGCCCATATACGCCTTAGGACATATATTATAACGGTTTCCGGTTGTGACTGCTTGTGTAGCTAGATTTACTCTTTTCCTTTTTCTACTCATGTCTAACATACCTCCTTCGGTAGAGACTATCATTTTCCATCCTCCTTATTTTCTTTAACATCTGCAGACCTGATTTTTTCAACCACAACAAAATGAATTAATTTGCTCAGGGGGCGAGTTTCTTGGACCTTGATTAAATCGCCTGTGTTGATTTGATCTGCGAATTCGTCTGGGAGTCTTGCGTGAATTCTTGTTCGCTTTTTCATGAACCTTTCGAATTTGTGAATCTTAATGGTGCGTTCGAATTCAATTGTAACTCTTTTAGGAAATTTTCTGATAACCTTGCCCTGAAAGACCCTGCCTCTTGTGGAAATTCCCAGGGTTCCCACTATTTTTCTGAAGTTCGTTTCTTTTCCGTTCTCTTCGTGCGCAGCCGTTGCTGACTGCTTCTTTTCTTTCTTCTCTGCCATATTTGGACCTTGGTTTGAAAAGTTAATCGCTGATGGTGTCGTCAGCAAATCCGAGCTTCACAAGAAGAGGCCGAACCTTCTTCTTGTGGTCTCCTTGCAGTTCTACTACGCCGTCTTTTGCTGTACCGCCGCAAGCGAGCCCTTCTTTCAGGCTCCTTGCCACGGACTTGACGTCCACGTGCTTGTCAAAACCCTCGACGAGTGTTATTTTTTTCCCGTATCTCCTCGTCTGGGTCGTCACTTTTATCTGCTGTTCGCTTTTCGCGATTTCTTCAAACACATCGGTTTCACTTGGTAAGCCGAATTCGTTTGAATCCATTTATTTCTTCAACTCCTTCTTTTCAGAGGAATTGAGTCTGATCTGCGATTTTTTAGCGTTCATAGCTGTTAATATTCTTGAAATCGCCCTTTTAAGTTCTTTGGTTTTTGCATTGGCTTTATTGGCTGTGACGCTTCCCCGGGTTAACTCGGCTTTTAAATCTGTCAGCTTGTCATTTAATTCTTTGTCTGACATTTTTTTCACTTCTGAATTTTTTAGGACGGCCATTATTCTTTTTCCTCCCCGGCTTCTTCTGATTTTTCTTCCTTAGTCTTCTTTGACGTTGATTTTTTAGAAGATTTCTTTTTAGTTTTGGTTTCTTTCTTTTCTACTTTTTTTTGTTCTTCAGCCGGAATGTTCAATTCAGCGAAAGACATTCTGATTTTTTGCCTCATATTTTCATCGATTTTGATTCTGTCGCTTAGGATTGCGTCTGGTCTGAGGATTGCTACTGAAACACCTACGACGCCTGCGATGGTTACTGCCTGCGATTGAGCGCGGTCTACAATTTTTGCCGGCTCTCCTGTTTTCATAAGGTAGCCCTGGGTGAATCTCCAAGTTCTTGCTCTGTCGCTCGGGAGTTTTCCAGCGAGAGTAATCTCTGTGCCTAGTGCGCCTGCCCTGACTATTTGCTGTAGGGTTTTGTAAGCAATCACCTTGAATTTCAAAGAACCTTTTCTTTCAAGCATTACTGCGATTTCATCAGCGACTAATTGGGCATCGAGCATGGGTTCAGTGATTTCCACGATTTCTATGTGGGGATTGTCAAGGTTAAAACGTCTCTTTAAAACTCTTGTTAACTCATCTATTTTTTCGCCCTTTCTTCCGATGACGAGGCCTGGACGTGAAGTGGAGACTTTTATCTTTTCTCCTACTGGAGTGTATTCTATAATAACTGCGCTGATTCTTCCCTTGCCTAGGGCATTCTTTATGTACTCTCGAACTCGCAACTCATCTTTCTTGAAGTTTACGAATTTTTTCTCTTCCATTATTTCTTTTCCTCCTTGTTTGCTTTCTTAGTTTGAACTTTCTCAGGAAATTCTTTGGCTTTCAGGATTATGTTTGTTCGCTTTGCCGCAACACCGCCACGCCGCATGGGGCGGTTTGCCCACGACGCAGATGCGAGGTATATTCTTGTTTCTTCAAGCTCCATTTGGTTTGTCAGAACATTTCCTTTCAAGCCCTTCAGGAGATTGATAAAGTGTCCAGCTGCTTTTACCGGATAACGCCCCCGCTCGATGTTTCCTTTTCGGTGAGGTATTTCTCCCTTGAATGGCACTGCTCTTTTCATTTTTACAACCTGCTCAAGATCTTTGATTGCGTCATCAATTTTTTTGTTTTTGATGAATGAGCAAAGGTACATTGAATGCTTCTTTGAAATCGGAAGAGAGATGCCGTTAGCAATCGCTTCTTCTTTCTTTTTAATTTCTACTTTCTTTACTTCTTTTTTCTCTGCGGGTTTCTCCTCCTTTTTTTCGGGAACTTTTTCTTCGACCTTGGCGGGTTCCTTTTCTTGTGATTCTTTTTTCTCTTCTGGAGCTTGTTTGATTTGCTTCATTTGCTCTTCTATCTCTTTAGCTTTTTCCTTGTCCACTGGAAGGGGTTTTGCGACTATCTTTTTGGTTTCTTTCTTGGTTGCTGGTTTTTTAGTTTCTTCTGCCATTATTTCTTCTGTGCGCGGGAAGACTTGGTTGCTCCAAGTCCTGCGCTACCGTGATTTACTTTTCCTCTTGAGAGCGCGAATTCGCCTAGTCTATGGCCTATCATTTCCACGGTTATTGGGACTTCCTGGAAAGCTTTTCCGTTGTGGACGGCTATTGTCAGCCCGACAAGTCTTGGGACGATTACAATGTCTCGGAGGTGAGTTTTTATCTTTTTATTTCGGCTTGTCCTCTTCTCACATCGCTTTACAAACTTCTGAATGACGTCGAAATTTCTCATAACGCTTCTTCTACTTCTCGCTGGCAAGAATTTTGCGATTTCTCTTACGTCGAGCTCTTTTAGCTCTTCAAGAGATTTGCCTCTGTAGATTTGTTCTTTCTTTCTTACTTGCTGTTCGTCTTGTGCCATTTTTACTTAACCTCTGTATCCTGTTCTTCTTGGTCGGACGTGTCCGACTTTTGCTCCCGGTGGAGCGTTGCGCTTGGCAATCTTTTGTTTAATTCTCTTGCCTCGGCCAGAGCCGAATGGGTGGTCGACTGCATTGAATTTTATTGCTGAAGTTCTTGGCCATAGTTTATTTCGGGCTTTCATTTTGTAGTGCTTCTTCCCGGCCTTGACAAATGGTTTTAAGATTCTTCCTTCTCCAGCAATCCTTCCGATTGTGGCTCTGCATTCTCCGTTGAGTGTTATGACTTTCTTGTTTGGCATTGTTATTGTGACTTTTTTGTTTTCAAGATGTTTTGTTATTGCTGCTGCGGAGCCCGCGGTTCTAGTCATTTTTCCGCCGTCGCCAGGATTTCGTTCGATGTTGTAAACTTCTGTTCCCTGAGGAATTTTTCCGATTGGCAAGGTGCTGCCTTTTTCAGGATTGCCCTGGCCGAAAGAGATTTTTTGCCCTACAAATGCCCCGTTGAAAGCTGCGTTGTAAAATGTTTTGTTTTGATATTTCACTTTCATTAGCGGAGCGGAATGTGCTGCTGAGTGCACTATGGAGATTATTTCTGCTTCGGTTTGTTCACCTTGGAGAGGATAAGCTATCTTTTTGTTGTAGGCCTGCTTTCTAACTCTGTAGGTTAAGCTTCCCTTTCCACGAGCCTGTTGGATTATTCTTTTCCCCATTTTAGTTTTTAACTCCTGTTCGAATACTTTGTAAACCTAATTCTTCAAAAAGTTGTCGCTTTTTCTGATAATCAAAGGCGTCACCGAATGTATCGGACTGAACCGCCACCCGTCCACGAATAGTTATTTCTTGCCTGCTTAAAACAGCCATTCTAACATCAAAGTAAATATCTACGGATCCTTGGGCGCAAGGTCTTGTACATGTGGCCACAACCCCGTTATCTTTAAAATAAATCCATTGGCTTCTGCCTGGAATGTAGGCTGGGCGAACAGCTAAAGGTTGGTCGTCTTCAAAAAATTGAACGCGATCATCGAAATTTATTCTTATTGGAACATTTTTATCTATCTGCGTGTTGAGTCCGTTTGTTTCTGCCATTATATCATTCCCAGCTTGGTTGCAACGTCAATAGCCGGGTTCTCCTTTTTGAGTTTTACATAAGCGAATTTTTTGTTGTTCTGAATGAATGTTCTAACTTTTTCGACTTTTACCTTGAACATTCTCTCGACTTCCTTTTTGATTTCGTCTTTTGATTCTCTTTTTTCCAGTTGGAAAAGCAAGGTGTTGTCTAGGTCAATCATTTTTACTGCTTTTTCGGAAGTTATTGGCTTGAGGATCATTTTTTAGTTTCCTTGATTTCTTTATTTAAGCTTTCCAGTGCTTTTTGGGTGTAGATGGTTAGTCTTCCCAGAGGATAAAAGTCTGAGATTGAAACTTCTTTTATGCTCTTTATATCAAAACCAGAAAGTTTTATTTTTTTTTCTTCTCCGGTTAGGATTAAAACGCCGGCGTTGGATTTGTATTTTCTTCCACGCATCGAACCTCGGCCTGCGCGAGTTTCTCTATTTTTGAAAGCGAGTTTGGAGTTTTCCCCAAAGATGTTCTTGATTAGGTCCTTGAGTTCTTTAGTTTTGGCTGGAAGTGATTCTACAACGAATGGGACGTGTTCTATTTTGCCAAGGGTAGAATATCTTTTTGTGATGAGTTCTTTGTTTGCGGTTGCTGCAAATGCAGATTCAAAAGCAAGTTTGATTTCTTTTTTGTTAATTTTTTTCTCTACGCCGATTCCTTTTGGAGGATGTGCCTGTCGGCCGCCTCTGGTTCCCGGAACATTTGCGCCAACCCAGAAAAACTGAGTTCCCCGACGCCGCATTGTTTTTCTTGGGGCTCTGGAAATTCCTCGGCCGTAGTGGCCTTTCCAGTCATGTCTTTGGTGGGAAATTGTTCCTGTTGCACTTTGCCTTAGGCCTGCTCTTGGTTTTGGCATGTACGGCTGAATGAATTTGTCTGCTTCAAAGTATTTCTTTACGATGTCTGCTCTGACTCTAACTGAGAAAATCTTTGGAAGTTCAACTTGAGACTTTTTCTCGCCTTTTGAAGAGTAGAGTTGAGCTTTCATAATCCTGCCTCCACGACAGCCATGTCAAATAACAAACCTCTTCCGACTTCCCTGATTCTATCTCGAATTGGTTCAACACTTTCACCAAACCTCTTTGTTTTTTTCATTGCTTCCCTCAGGCAAAACTCCGCACCACTAAGGTCATATCTGAAAAATAATTCTTTGGCTATATCTAAATATGCATCGCGTCGGCCCCTTAATAGGGCGTACTCTCTTGATTTACTGCTCATTGCAGCACCTCCAAAAACTCAAATTTCTTTTTGGATTGCATTTTGCTTGGTTTGAAAGAATGAGTTAGAAGAATTTGTCTTTTTTGCGGGCCCGGGACCGAGCCGTTGAGGATTATGTAGGAAGTCTTGATTTTTCCATAGTGTGGAAAACCGGATTTTGGATTGATATCTTTTTCGGCGATGTTGCCTGAATTTAAGACGAGAAGATTGTGAACGAGTCTTGAGTGATAACCCATTTGGCCGGCCATTGGTGTTCTGAAAGTGACGTGTGCCGGATGCCATGGTCCGATCGAACCGACCTTTCTAAGGCCTTTTTCAGACTTATGGAATCTTAGGGCGATGCCGAATCTTTTTACTGGACCTTGAGTGCCTTTTCCTTTGGATAGGCTTCTGACGTCGACCAAGTTGGATTTGAAGGAATCTGCTAAAGAAATTTCTTTTCCGATGAACTTTTTTACATATTCTAGTTTGTTGTCGGACTGAACAGCTAGTTCGATGATGTCGGGGGTTTTTTTGATGTCGGTGTGTTTTGGAATGGAATAGACAATGACGCGAATGTCGTCGTATTGTTGAGGAATTTTGTCGAGCTTGCTGGGG
>JAHIWJ010000174.1 GCA_018816205.1 Nanobdellota archaeon | reverse complement strand
AACACTAATCACCAAATTTAAATACTTGATTATATCAATATAACCATGATAGAATTCAAATCAAAACTTAAGAAGTGGGGAAGATCTTTTGGGATAGTTGTACCGATGGAAAAACTGCGAAAATCTAATATTAATGAAAATACTGTTCTAGAAATCACAATTATTAAGCAAGAAAATCCTTTGAAGAAACATTTTGGGATGGTAAAATTCAAAAAGCCAATAAAGGAGATTTTAGATGAAGGAAATAGAGAATCTTGGGACGAATAAAGAAGTTTTTTTCTTTGACACTTACGCAATGTTTGAAATTCTCGAAGGCAATCCCAAATATGAAAAATATTCTCATTGCGGAATTATAACAACCATCTTCAATCTTGCAGAATTTAATTATAATCTAAAAAAAGAAATAGCTAAAGAAAAAGCCGATGAGTTAACCGAAGATTATGTGGGTTTCCTTGTGGATGTGGAATTCGGGGATTTGACCAAAGAGATGGACTTGAAAACAAAGCATAGAAACTTATCCATTCCCGATGCTGTTGGTTATATTGCTGCTAAAAAACACAATGTCAAATTTTTAACAGGCGACGAAGGTTTTCGTGATTTTGATAATGTCGAGTTTGTTAAGAAATAAAAGACTTTTTCAGTGAAACAAGAGATAGAAATCTTACAGATAATTCTATTACTCTGTCACGCGACAATTTAAAAATATCATTCCTCTCTCAGAAAAATGGAAAAAGAGCTGATTGAGTTTATCCAGACCCATGAACTGAAGCCATTCAACAAATCAAAAACCCAGATAAAATCCTCAACATCAACAATCTTCAAAACCCGCGACGCCAAATCCATTCACGCCAAAGCACTCAGCGTCATCACCAAAAAATTTGCCTTCCCCGACACCGCAAACCTCTTAGACTACTTTGACACAACTCCCCAAGAAAAAGAAATAACAAAAAAGCAGGAATTCTTCAAGAAACTCTTCCCAATAAATAATGAATTTCTCAAGCAGTTAAAACAGCCCAAACCTTTCTGGAACCCAGACTACGGAATCGTCGTAGTTACCGAAGAAGACTCTACCTTCCAAACACTCAAGGAACTCGGATGCAGCGTAAAATTCCTCGTTGACGAAACCGACCTCTCAGACCTAGAAAGATACGACATCGTCCAGGTTCTCGACTGCGATAACTTCCAATTCGCTCTGGAAAAACTTCCCCAGACATTATTTCTAAGATCTGTAGACGAAGCTTATCTAGAGAGGTATGTCCGCGAACTTTCCGGCTGGCACGAAAATCTTAAAATATTAAAAGAAGTCCAAACAACAGAAGAAATCTCGCAAATAGTCTCCGAACTTTTTAACCTCTCAAACCTCTACGAAAAAAGCGAAAACAAAAAACTGACTCGCGAGTTCGTAGAGGAAACTTTAAACAAAATAAAAGCAGAGGTTGCACAAAGTGTAAAAGAGTTAAATATTTCCGGCGATACACTGCTCGAAGTCCTCAACAAAGGCGCACTCCCAACTGAACTAAAAAAAATAGTAAAAGAAGTAATATCAAAAACAGGTTTACCAGAAGAAATTTTCCTACAGCAAATCCCAGTTCAAATCGACGAAAAAGAACTTGAAAAGACGCTAAGAACCCAAGACATTAGTCAGTTTGCAAATCTCGCAGAAGAAATAAAAAGAAATGCCCAAACACTCACAAAAGTCCCAGAAAAACTCCGCGCACTGGAAACCCAACTTTTGTTACTCGACTTCAAATCAACCATCGCCAAATGGACGCAAGGAGGCAATTTCTCGGAAATCTCTTCGTCTTTAGAACTTCACGAAGCATCCAACGAATTTTTAGAAAACCCCTCCCCGATAAATTTCCACCTTTCTCAACAGCAGCGCTGCTCCATCCTAACCGGCGCAAACTCCGGCGGAAAAACGACGCTCATCGAACACATAATCCAACTTCTTTCATACGCCTACCTCGGCCTGCCAGTAAAAGGCAGTTTCAAGTTTCCTGTTTTCACAGAAATCTACTACTTCGCAAAAAACAAAGGCTCAATGAGCAAGGGCGCGTTCGAAACTCTTCTCACGCAATTATCACAAATCCAGCCCGGAACAAAAACGCTAATACTCGCCGACGAAATCGAAGCCGTGACTGAACCCGGCGTTGCCGGAAAGATGATAGCTGCTTCAGCACAGTATTTCATAGACCAGGGCTGTTTCCTAATATTCGCAACCCACCTCGGTCAAGAAATTCAAAAAATCCTCCCAGACAACGCACGAATCGACGGCATTGAAGCCAAAGGCCTCGACGAATTCAATGAACTCATAGTCGACCATAACCCAGTCATAGGCAAACTCGCGTCATCAACTCCAGAGCTCATCGTTGAAAAAATGGCCAAGACTTCAGGCAAGGAATATTTCTCTTTCCTAAACAGTTATTTGAAAAAATAGATAATCCGATTAACATTTTAAAATACGCTAGTTTATTTTAACTCCAAGACAAATATCTCCCCATGACCGAAAATATGTCTCTCGCATTGTCTAAAACGATGATAACAGTTAGCATTCTGCTTCCGACAGTCATAGCTTTCTTCTACAAAATATACGACTCAACAAACCAAGATAAAATTCCGTTTTCATATTT